>CAIVQM010000435.1 GCA_903908025.1 uncultured bacterium | reverse complement strand
GGGCGAGTGTGGGAGTGAGGCGTGAGCCTACGCCCATTGCTGCCGTGTCTTCTCACCTCGCCCGCCGCGTCGATTTCGGTAGACGGGGTACCGTCACGTACCCTCGGTAGATGACCTGCCGGGCGATCCTCCAGCGCCGCCCGTGAGCCGCATAACCTGGGCGAAGGGAGTGAGCGCTTTCAGCGCCGCTCTTCTCATGGTCGTCGTCGCCGCCACCTCTGGACAGGCGGTGCCCAGCCGGGACATCAGGCAGGTTCAGGCGCAGGTCCGCGACCTTCAGATGAAGGCGGCCTCCGCGAAGGAGGAGTACTACGCGGCGCAGGGCAAGCTCAACGACACTCAGCAGCGCCTGTCTGGCATCCAGAACAAGGTGAAGCGCGAGCGCGATGACCTGGCGATCGCCAGAGCCTCCATCAATGACCTCGCCCGCAACGTGTACATGACCGGGGGCGTGGACTCCACTGTGCAGGTGTTGCTGGCCGAGAACCCCACCGACTTCCTGGGTCAGTCCGCGGCGCTGGACATGCTCGCTCAGTCCCAGGCTGCCGGCCTGCGCCGCACGAAGACCGCGCAGGTGCGCCTGGCGGCGAGTGAAGCAACGCTCGCTGACCAAGAGGCAATCGCTCAGGGACTTCGCGATGACATGGCCGCTGCGAAGAAGGATGCTGACAGCAACCTCGCCGAGGCGCAGGATGTCCTGGCGTCCCTGCAGGAGCAGGAGCGGCAGCGGCTGGCCGAGATCCTCGCCCAGCAGGGTCGCGACTCCGCTGCAGCGGCTGCAGCGGCGTTGGCCATGGTCAACGCCTCGAGCTCTGCTGGCGGCGGTTACACAGGTGGCTCGCGGGCCGCAATCGCCGTGCAGTACGCGCTGTCGCAGGTCGGCAAGCCCTATTCCTTCAGCGCCAGCCCGCCGTACTCGTGGGACTGCTCCAAGCTCACGGCTGCGGCCTGGGGCCAGGCGGGGGTCGGCATCACTCCGCTCAGCTATACGCAGTTCTCCCAGGTGCGCCGCATCTCCGACTCCGAGTTGCAGCCCGGCGACCTGGTCTTCTACTTCGGTGGCGGCGCGCACCACGTCGCGATGTACATCGGCAGCGGCAAGATGGTCAGTGCATCGAACCCCAGCGACGGCGTCGAGGTCATCGACTACTTGGGCCCCTGGTACGGCGAGCGCTACAGCGGCGCAGGCCGGGTCATCGGCTGAGCTGGACTTGCCATAGCCGTACGGTCGGCAGGGCCTTAACCTGCTGCCATGACGCATCCCTTCCGTGCGGCCGTGGAGTCACGTGATGTACCGGCGCTGTCGGCACTCCTCGCGCCTGACGTCGTCTTCAACAGTCCGGTGGCGTTCCAGCCGTTCAATGGACGCGAGGCCGTGACGCAGGTTCTTGCCGAAGTCATGCAGGTCTTCGGCGACTTCACCTATGTCGACGACCTCTCGGGCGAGGGCACGCATGCCCTCGTCTTCACCGCGACCGTCGCTGGCCGTCAGGTGCAGGGGCTCGACCATCTGCGATTCGACGACGCCGGCCTCGTCAGCGAGTTCACGGTGATGGTTCGTCCGCTCTCGGGACTGATCGCCCTTGCCGAGGCGATGGCACCTCGCGTTGCGCATATCGACAAGGGCGAGGGGATGGTCAGCTGATGGGGCTCTTTGGACGAGACAAGGACGACAAGGGTGGCGAGCGGCGTCGCTTCCAGATGCGCGAGCAGCTGATGTCGGTCGGCGACGACTACTGGATCGAAGACGAGTCCGGCGATCGCGCCTTTCGAGTCGATGGCAAGGCGATGCACGTGCGCGACACCTTCATCCTGAAAGACGCGAATGGCCACGAGGTCGCGAAGATCCAAGAGCGCAAGATGACCCTGCGCGGCAAGATGGAGATCGAGCGACCATCGGGCAACGCGACGGTGCACAAGGCGCTCGTCGGCATCCGCGATCGATTCAAGATCGATGTCGACGGTGGTGCCGAGCTCACTGCCCACGGGAACATCGTCGATCACGAGTACGAGATCGAGCGCGATGGCGACCGGATCGCCAAGGTGTCGAAGAAGTGGTTCCGAGCGCGGGAGACCTACGGCATCGAGATCAATCAGGGCGAGGATGTCAGCCTCATGCTGGCCATCGCCGTCTGCCTAGATGCGATGTCCCGAGGGTAGAGATGACACGGGTGCCGTACGGTCTGAACACGGCACAGCGAGGAAGGTGAGGAACGACCATGGGAACAATCTTGGGCATCGGCGAGGAACGTCGGCAGCGGCTCTATTCCGGCGGCCTGGACGTGTCCTCTCGGACCGGTTTCCTGCTGGGCGCCTTCTACACCGGCCTGTCGTACCAGCCGAACCTCCTGTCGCGCGGCACGCGCGATCAGGCGATCATCAGCGGCGTAGCGGCCTCGGTCGGCTACGGCTGGGGCGCGACGGCGCACTCATTCCTCCGGTCAACTGCCGACCGCATCCCGGCATCGCAGGGCTCGCGCACGGGCCGTATCTCGTCGGGGCTGGCTGTCGATGCCATCGCAGCTGCGGCGGGATTCGCGGTCACCCGAGCCGTGCCTCCGCGTGAGCATGAGTCATCGAAGCGTGCACTGGTGCGGCTCGCGGGTGTCGGCCTGTGTGCCGCCGGAGCCGCCGGCCTAGGCGCTGATGGCCTCGACTCGATGCGCGGCCGACCGGGCTTCCGCGCCCTCTCACTGCTGAGCGCAGCGGGTGCCGTCGCTGCGGGCTACGCCCTCACCCGACCGGGGACCGCAACGCGCGGGTCCATGGCGCCGGGACAGGAAGTGGCGCACGAGAACGTCGTGCGCGAGGTCTCGATACCCAAGGCACTGGTATCCAGCGCTGCCGTCACCGCCGCACTCATGGGCGTGGCACGCGGCGAGACCATGCTCAGTGGAGCTGTTGCCCGAGGCGCGGCTCGCGTGCTCGGTGGAGAACCATCCGATCACCGCGCCATCGGCCGCCTCGGCGCTACGGGCGCCCTTGCCGGTATCGGCTGGGGTGCCGTGACGGCAGCAAACCTGCTGCTGACGAAGGCCGGTGTCGGAGCCGACCTCGCGCATGCGCAGCCACCGGACCTCGCCGAGGTCACGGGCGGTCCGGGCTCACTGATTCCGTGGGAGGACCAGACGCGCGAGTCGCGTCGCTGGCTGTCCATGGTGCTTCGGAAGGACACGATCGCTGACGTGGTCGGCGAGCCGGCCCAGCAGCCGATCCGCGTGTACTCGTCACTCGAGTGCGCCGAGACGCCGCAGCAGCGAGCAGACCTTCTGCTTGCGGAGATCGACCGGACACATGCCCTCGAGCGATCGGTGTTCGCGCTCTTCTCGCCGACCGGTTCGGGCTATGTGAACTATGTGGCCTCGGAGACGCTCGAGTACCTGACGCGAGGCGACTGCGCATCCGCGTGCATCCAGTACTCGGTGCTGCCGTCTGCGCTGTCCCTGACGAAGGTCGGCTACGCGACGCATCAGACCCGTCTGCTGGTGAACGGGATCGTAGAGCGCCTGATGGCGATGCCCGTTGACAAGCGTCCGCAGTTCTACCTCTTCGGAGAGAGCCTCGGTTCGCAGGTGAGCGAGGAGATGTTCCGCGGGCAGGGCACAACCGGACCGAACGGGATCGGCCTCGATGCGGCTCTGTGGATCGGAACGCCAGCGGCCACGGCGTTCCGCGATGAGCTGTGGGGAACACGCACGGTGACGGAGGCACCCGAGCCGGGGCCGGGCGAGTTCTACCTCCCTCGCGCCATCCGCGACTGGAAGGCGACCTCGAAGGAGCGCCTGGCCGACGTGCGTTTCCTGCTGCTGCAGAACGGCGACGATCCGGTGCCGAAGTTCGGTGCGCCGCTGGCGTGGAAGCGGCCTGCCTGGCTCGGTCCGACCAGCACGCGCCCGCCGGGCTCGCCCCTGCATACGCGGTGGCTGCCCGTCGTCTCCTTCGTCACGACGTTCATCGACCTGCAGAACGCGCTCGTGCCGACTCCGGGCATCTTCCAGGAGGGTGGCCACGACTACCGGCGGGAGATCCCCGAGGCGGTGCGGACGACGTTCCGGCTCGACATCGGCGAGGACCAGATGACGCGCGTCCAGGAGGCGCTCCGCAAGCGGGAGCTCGTCTGGGAGGTGCGTCGTCGCTGGGTGAAGGCCGAGGCGGAGCCGACTCCGAAGCGCGCCGAGGCCGAGGCCAAGGTCCAGGAGAACGTCGCCACCTGGACCGGCCGCGAGACGGGTCGTTCGGATATCGAGGATCTGGTCAACTCGACCCTGTGAAGGGCGCAACGTAGGGCTCAACCCAAGGGGTGGATTAAGTCTGGGTAAGGCCTGCTTCCCAGGGGTCTTTTGGGCTGTCCGACGGTCGTGCTGGCGGTCATCATCGAGGCATGAGCCTTGCATCGAAGGTGCCCGCGAGAGTACTTCTCCGCAGTGTGGCCGTTGCGATGATCACCCTGCTGCTGATCGCGCTGATCCCGGCGAATGCGCAGGCGGCCGAACTCGCGCCGGGCTGGCGCCACGAGATGCTCGCACGCGTCAACGCGATCCGCGCAACTGTCGGAGCCCCGGCACTGCATCCGTGCGGTGCACTTCGCCGCTCGGCGCAGGAGTACGCGATGGTCATGGCCTCGACCAGCACCTTCGGCCATGTTGGGCAGGACGGCAGTGAGCCCTGGACGCGGATGACCCGTCAGGGGTACGCGTGGCGCGCCGCCGCTGAGAACATCGCGGCGGGCCAGGCGACCATCGAGCAGGTCGTGCAGGACTGGGTGCTGTCGCCGGAGCACTACGCCAACCTGATCAACCCGGCCCTTCGGCATGTGGGCTTCGGCTACTCCTCGGATCCGACGAGCACCTATGGCTCCTATTGGGTGCAGAACTTCGGGAGCGGCCGCGGCTGCTGATCTGGTCGCCGGCTGGGCCTGCGCGTACAGTCGAATGTGAGCGACCCTCGGGTCGAGAGGAGCCAGCCATGGCCAGCAGCGAGAACAGTGCAGGTGGCGGGCACGCTCCCTTCCTGACACGGGACGACGAGATGGGCCTGGCCGAAGCCCAGGCCACCCAGCCAGCGGATTCAGTCCCCGACACCCTCGAGGTGCACAGCGACTCGGTTGCGGTGATGCAGGAATCGGTGCGCGGCATGCGCCGTCCGGCCCTGCTGGCCGCTGCCGCTGTGGGTGCCGTCGTGGTGGGGATCGTCCTGCTCGGGATCATCGGACGTGCGCGACCGGGCGAGATCCAGCCGCCCGTCGTCTAGGACATGAGTAAGGGCCCCGATGGTCGCCGTCCCTCGCACGGCGACCATCGGGGCCCAGTCTGGGGCGGGTGAGCGGCTACCGAACGCGGTAGCTGCGCGTGACCTGGAACGGCGCGTACTCGGCTGACGGGGCGGGGGCCGATCCGACCACCTTGCAGGTACCGGCCCTCAGCAGAGTCACCACTGATCGCCCCCGCTTCGTCACGACACTGCAGACTCCGGCGGAGCCGGGAGTCACCGTCCAGCGCACCGTGACCCCGGCGCTGGTCCGGACGGCGCGGGAGGCCAGCAGCAGCCGGGACCCGACCCGGTAGGTGCCACTGCGCTTGGCGGTGATGCGGGCCGTCTGAGGCCGCAGCGTGGTGGCGGCCGCTGATACCGACGTAGTGGTCACGACGGGAGGAACGGATACCGGGGCAACTGCTGGGGTGACCGGCGGGGTGACCGGCGGGGTGACCGGCGGGGTGACCGGCGGGGTGACCGGCGGGGTGACCGGCGGGGTGACCGGCGGGGTGACCGGCGGGGTCACGGGGGCGGAACCAATGGTGATCGAGACAGCTGCAGTTGCACTTTGTGCACCGTCGGCGGCGGTGACCGTGTACGACGTTGGCAGTTGCGGACCGGTCGGTGTGCCAGAGATGACGCCCGTGCTGGGAGCCAGGGCAAGGCCTGCGGGCAGAGCCGGGCTGATGGAGAAGATGGGGGTCGCGTCGAAACCGGCTGGCGTAAGGGCGGCGGTTGGTGGGATGGCGGAGCCGGCCGTCCCATTCAGGGACTGGCTCGTGGGGGACAGGGATGGGGTGACGCAGGATGACGCGGAGACGGTCAGGTGTTTGGTATTGCCCACGAGGGTGATGGGGGTGATGAAGTTCAGGACGGTGGGGCCACTACTGCTGCACGCAGCTGGCGCCGTCACGGTGACGCGCACGGTCGGGCTCCACAACAGAGGCCACCAGATGTCGTAGGAGCCGTCGGTCGCTGACGTCACCGAAGCCAACACAGGTCCGAAGGGGCTCGCTCCTGCATCGAGGGCCTGCACGGTCACTGTCGCTCCTGCGACAGGATTCGTGCCGTCGTCCACGATTCCCGTGAAGACGGGAGGAGAGAGGAACTCCGCGGACGAGAAGCCATCGCGATTGGTCTCGACCCAATAGCGGGAATAGGCCGTGTATCCGTCGGCACCGGTGGGCGGCTCAATGACCAGCCAGATGAAGTCGTTGTTGGTGAAGTCGAGGGCGATGGAGTAGTTGTGGATGGTGTCCCCTGATCCGGTGATGGAGCCGCTGGTGATCGTGGAGCCCAGTGGAGGAGATGTCAGGTCGGGGAGGCCGTTCACGTCGTCGGGGTAGGCGGTCACGGTTGCCCCGCCGAGGGGCGCGGAGGGACATACTGCCGTTGAGTCGCACAGCACCCCCATGATCGTCTGGCTGGTGTACCTAGTGCCTGCCTGGGCAGGCGGGCCGACAGCCACCCCGACTCCCAAGAGCAGAAGCGCGGTACTGAGCATGGCGATTGCTCGACGAGGTGAACTGAAACGAAGGTTCATGGCATCTCCAGGAGGATTGTGTGGCGGCGTGGTCGCGACGCTAGTTGGTGGGGGTAAGGCTCTTCGTCGTCCTTTTGCGCCACATCGCGGCGTTATCGCTGACCCACGAATGGCGCGAGCCCGCCTCCACTAGGGGGAGGCGGGCTCACTCGACTGCAGTTACCGGACTCGGTAGTTGCGCGTCGCCTGGAACACTGCGTAGGCGGTCGACGGGGCCGCCGCCGTGCCGACCACGGTGCAGGTTCCTACCTTCATCAGGGAGGCCACGGTGCGACCGCCATGAGTCGCCACGGTGCAGATTCCCCTTGATGAGGCCGTCGTTCGCCAGCGGACCGTCACACCGGCACTCGTCTTTACCGCCCTGCTGGACAGCACCACCCGACTCCCCACGGCAAACCGGCGGTTGGCCGGGGCCGTGACTCGAGCCTGCTGGCGAATGAGGGCAGTGGCGGCCGACGGAAGTGATGTCGGCACTGCCACCGGAGCCGCTGGCGACTCCGTGGCCGGCTCCGCGGGCGCGCCGGTCGTTGGGGCGGCCGCCTCGGTGCCACCGGCCGGTGCCGGGGTAGGCACCGTCGTGGTGGCGCTGGCGGCAACGAAGTCCCCTGTTCCCACCCCGTTCATCGCCCGGAGGCGGTACCAGCGCGTGACCCCGTCCCCCAGGCCCGAGTCCGAGTACGTGGTGCCGATCTGGCTCGGCACAACGATGCTGAATCCGTCATCTGAACTCGTCGCGGACCGCTCGACCTGGTATCCCGTGATCGCGTTGTCGCCATCCACGGCGGGGGCGTTCCACGACAGAGCGATCTGCCCGCTGCCAGCCGTCACCGCAGCCATCGTCGGGGCATCGGGGGCCGCGGCGCTGCGGAGGACACCTGAGGCGAAGGACCACCCTGTCGGAAGTGGTCCTGGGCTCCCGATGATTCCCGTGCCCACAACGCCTGCCGTTCCGACAGACGAACCGCTGAAGTTCACGCCGCCTATGTTCACGCCGTTCATCGTGGCTCCGGTGAGGGCGACGTCGAAGAAGACGGAGTTGGTGAGGTCAGCGCCCGTGAAGATCGCATCGCTCATGAAGGCGCCGGTGAACACGGCGCCCATGAGCGTCGCATTCGTGAGGTTCACCGACTGCGCGCTCGCTCCGGTCAGGTTCGCACCGGACAGGTTCGCACCGGTCAGGTTCGCACCGCGCAGATTGGCGTGAGTGAGGTCCGCCCCGGTCAGGCCCGCGCCGGTGAGGTCCGCAGCGTTCAGTCGCGCCCCGGTCAGGTTCGCATCGGACAGGCCGGCAGATGTGGCATGGGCGCCACTGAGGACGGCGCCGGTGAGGTTCGCCCCGGTCAGGCCCGCGAGTGACAGGCTCGCCCTGGTCAGGTCGGCGCCGGTGAGGTCCGCAGCGTTCAGGTTGGCCCCGGTCAGGTCTGCATCCACCAGGAGGACAGAGGTGAGATTGGCGCCGGGCAGGTTGGCGTGACTGAGTATCGCTCGCGACAGGTCGGCATCGTCGAGGTCGGCTCCCGTCAGGTCGGCATCGTGGAGGTCGGCTCCCGTGAGGACGCACTCGCTCCAGTTGACCCCGTTACTGGGTGCTGGCGTGACCACATGGGTGAAGGGATCCACGACCGGGCAGACGCCGACAGCGTTCGCGGGTGAAGCGGCGAATGACGCAGCACCCAGCAGGATCAGGCTGGTCGTGGAGGCGAGCGTGATCGCTCGTGTCACGGCGGATGGCGGTCGATGGCGTGCGGTCATGGTGTCTCCTGAGTGGAAGTGGCGGCGGACTCATGACGCTAACCGCGGCGCAGGCGCCTTCTCGTCGTCCTTTTGCGCCACACTGTGCTGCTCGCTGACGTTTGGGCCGCTAGCGTGTGCGCAACGTGGCGGGCGCAATGGTGTTGGGGGTTGACGGCGTGCTGGTGGGGCGTGACGCGATCGTGGCGCAGATCGTCGGCCTGCTGGCTGAGGATCAGGCCGTCCTGCTCGTGGGTGAGGGCGGCATCGGCAAGTCCACGCTGCTGCAGGCGGCGGTTGAGGCCGATGGCCGCCCGGTGCACTGGGGCGGCGGCCTGGAGACGATGCGCTGGCGCGACTACCTCGCGGTCGGTCGCGCGATCGGAGACCTCGAACTTGTCGGCGACGTCGAGGCCGTGGCGTCGAGAGTCGAGGCGCATGTCGGGCCCGATCTGCTCGTCGTCGATGACATTCACCTGGCCGATGAGGCGAGCCTGCTGGTGCTGGCTGCCCTGGCCGGTCGTGTCGCGGTGATTGCGGCAGCGCGGCCGGGTGGCGACGACGTATCGGGCTTCACCGTGCTGGAGGTGGAGCCGCTCGACGACGAGGCGGTCGGGCAGGTTGCCCGAGCGGTGGCGCCGGAGATCGACGACGCTCGCCTTCAGTCGCTGATCGTTCGAGCGGGTGGGATTCCCCTGCTGGTCGAGGAGTTTGCCTCGGCGAAGCCGAACGAGGTGCTGCTGCGAGGCAGCCTGCCGCGCCTCGAGGGGCTCTCCGACGCAGTTTCGACGGAGGCGCTCCGGCTTGCGCTGGCCGGTCGGCCGGTCACAGCCGGTCCGGATTCCGCGGCTCTTATCCGAGCGGGGATCGCAACCGATCTGACGGACGGAACCGTCCGCATCCGGCATGCCTTGCTGGGGGATGCGGTCATCCGTGGCTCGGCTGCCGATGCGATCGCCGACGCCCATCGCGTGCTGGCCCGGCAATGCGAGGACCCGGGCGAGGCGGCGCGACACTGGTTGGCGGGCGGCGATGACGAGGCAGCGCTGAGCTCGGCGCTCGCTGCGGCCGAGGTGGCGTCCACTCCTGGCGAACGGGCCAGTCATCTGAGTATCGCCGCGCGGGCCGCGCATGCGGGCGGTGCGGGCTTCCTGCTCGATGCAGCTGAAGAACTCGCTGCCGCTGGCAGGTATGCCGATGTCGTCGATGCGATGGCATCCATCGACGCGGCCGGCGGCGACATGACACCGAGGGATCAGGCCCGCTGCGACCTCGTCAGGGCGCGGGCCCATTCGCATGCCGCTGAGGCTGACGAGGCATCGGTGTGTGCTCGACGGGGACTGGCGCTGGCCGTGAATGTCGACTATGCGCTGGCAGCGGCGCTGGCGGTCGAGGTCGTCCGTGGCGAGGCTGGCGCGGACGGCGTGCGGGACGACCATGACGCACTGCTTCGCGATGCTGAGCAGCGGGCGCTGCGGGCGGGGCGTGGACGCGCGGCCGTACTCAATGCGGAGGGAATCCTGTGCTACCTGCGTGCCGACCTGGCCGCCGCGGCCGGGTACTTCGCGCGGGGACGCGTTGCGGCGGCCGATGAAGGCGACGTGGACACGGAGATGCGCTGCGCCAACAACGAGATCGTCTGGCACGAGACGGGTGGCGACCGGGATCAGGGACTCGCGCTCGCATCGCAGATGGCTGATCGCGCGGGCGCGTTGGGCCTCGGTGAGTGGCAGGCCCAGTTCCAGGCCGCGGCGGCGAACCTGCTTCTTCAGGCCGGCGACTACCCGGCCTGTCTGCGCATGCTCGATGCCGTCGACGCAGCCGTCGTCGACCTGCTCACCAGGGATCAGGCTCGCACAACGCGCATTGCCGCGCTGGTCGACCTGGGACTGCTGACGGAGGCCGAGCGACTGATCGCGCTGTGGTGGAGTGACGCGCAGGACGAGGACTGGCTGCACGCCCGTCTGGAGCGGTTCATAGCGGGTTCGAGCGCCTTCTGGTCCGGCCGACCCGCGGAGGCGCTGGCGTTGTTCGCCCCGTTGGGCGCAGACAGCCCGGATCTGCTGCTGGCCGCCATGGTCGTTCCGCTGGATGCCTGGGCACGTCGCGACCTCGGCCTACCGTCGGAACCGGTGCCCACCGACGAGGTCCCGGACTCGTACCTCGGGTTCCTAGTCGAGGCCAGAGGTATCGCTCTGATGGACTCGGGCCAGGCAGATGCAGTGGCCGTCCTCGATCAGGCGGCTGAGCAGATGTCTGGTCGTTGGTACTTCCCTTCGATGCGCGCGCGCTGGGGTGCTGCTGAAGCCCGCCGGCTGGCGGGCGACCCCACCGCTGTTCCCTCCCTCCTCGCGGTGGAGGAGGAGGCGATGCGCACCGGCCTGGCGGCGCTGCTCGCGCGCGTCCGCCGGTCGCTGCGCCTGGCGGGTGTGGTTCGTGCCGCCCCGCGTGCCATCGATCGATCCGGGCTGGTCACCGAGCGCGAGCGGCAGGTGCTTGACCTGGTGGCGCAAGGGAAGTCACTCGCGGAGATCGCGCGGCGACTCGGCGTGGGTCGTCCGACCGTGCGTCGGATGCTCACCAATGCGCGCAGCCGACTGGGGGCGGACACGCGTATCTCGGCTGCGACGACCGTCGCAGGCTCCGGTGCGGATGATGCGGATGCCGTCCGGGTCGTGGCGTCCGAGACTGACGTGACGGCTGCGGTCCTCGATGCCGTTCAGGGACGTCCCGTGATCGCTTCTGTCGCTGACGGCGATCCGCTGTTCGACGCGCTTTACTCCGACCTACGCCGCGTCGGAGCGGGCGAGGTGCGGCGGTCTCCGGTGGTCTCGGCCCTCCCGCCGCTGCCGGCCGAGTGTGAGGAACTCCTCGCCCTCCTTGCAGCGGGCCAGAGCCTTGGGTCGGCGGCCGGGCAACTGCACATCTCGCGTCGAACCGCCGATCGACGGATGTCGCAGGCACGTGACCTCCTGGGCGTGCGCACCACGGTGGAGGCAGTCGTCGCCTACCGGGAGTCTGCGCACAGGTAGAGGTGGTGATGGCCGCCCGGGCGCACGTCGGCAAGGATGGGACCGACATCGCGGCTACGAAGGAGCTGTTCGACGTGCGGAAGCTGACACGCAAGCCGATCTTCGACGACAAGTCACGGCTGCTCGATCACTTCGGCCTGCTGCTCTGCGTGACCGTGGCCTCCCTCGTCATCCTGTCTCTGGTGGATATCGGTCCGCACGTCGATGGCGCCTCCGGACGCTGGGAGGCGACCCTGGCATCGCTCTTGGTCGGGATGACACTGCTCCTGGCTCTGCGATCGTCCGGACTGGCTCGTCGGTGGCAGCGCGCCGCCGACGTCGTCGTGTTCTTCGTCGTCGTGGGCGTGGGCTCCCTCGCTGTCATCGCGACCTTCAGTGATCGCGCACCAACACCAGCGAGGGCTGCACCAGTTCTCGTCGTTGTTCTGTCGTTCGTGGCACCGATGGCGGTGGTCCGGCGACTCATCCAGCATCGCGAGGTAACGCGGGGCACCTTGCTGGGGGCCATCTCCGGTTACCTGCTGCTGCCCATCGCGTTCTTCTACATCTTCCTGACACTGGCAGCAGAGACGCCGCAACCCTTCTTCGGCACCGTGCAGCCGACCATGACGTACATGTACTTCAGCCTGACCACGATCACGACCACCGGTTATGGAGACATGACCGCAACGACGGACTTGGGCCGTCTCCTCTCGATGGCCGAAGCTGTAACCGGCCAGGTCTACCTCGTCACGTTCGTCGCGATGCTCGTGGGACTGTTCGCCGCGAACCGCGGTCGCACCGGCATCATGCCGCTGGAGTGACGCGTCAGACGACGTAGACGTTGCCGCCGGACGCGACGACGTTGATCTTGGCCAGCGGGGTGCGGGCAGGGTCACGCAGCACGTCGCCCTCGTGCTGCCTATCTACCGCCCCAGCTAGCAGGGCATCTCGGCACCCGGTCGCGCGTAGTAGTACCACGAGATCGCACCGGCGATCATTGCGAAGACCACGCCCAGTGAGAAGAACAGCACAGGTGAGATGTAGGCGAGCATGACGCCGAAGAAGAAGGGTCCGTAGGCCGCAATCGCCGACGTCCAGCCGATCACGCCGCCCGCCTGACGTCGCTCGAAGATCATCGGCATCTGCTTGAACGTGCTGGCATTGCCGACGCCCGCGAAGAAGAAGATCGCCAGCATCCCGAACAGGAACTGCGGGAACTCGTCTGCGGAGGTGGGGTTGAGCTGGAAGACCGTAAACAGCGAGGCAAGCGAGATACCTACGGTGGCCACCACCGTCATGCGGCCGCCGCCGACACGGTCGGCGATGGGACCGGCGATGACGCGTGCGGCGGAGCCGACGAGGGCGCCGAGGAAGGCGTACTTCACGGGGTCGATACCAGCCTCACCGAATGCCTTCGTGCCGTAGAGGTTGTTGATGATCAACGCGAACCCGGCAGCCAAGCCGGAGAAGGTACCGAAGGTGATGACATAGAGGTACGTCATGATCCAGGTGTGCTTGTTCTTGAAGATGTCCATCTGCTCGCGGATGCCACGGGCCTGCACTGGGACGCTGCGCAGGAGGAACCAAGCGAGGACGACGGCCACGATGACAAACGGCACCCAGATGTAGCCGGCGTTCTGATACCAGACCTCCTTGGATGCTCCGGTGTCCTTGTTCGTCATCATCTGTGATGCGCCGCCGATCAGCGCGATTCCGATGATCCATGGAGTGATGAACTGGACGATGCTGACGCC
>CAIVQM010000434.1 GCA_903908025.1 uncultured bacterium | reverse complement strand
TGCCCCGCACTCGGTGCGCACCGGCCTCGTCGAGCGCATCGAGAAGGAGGTCCAGCACCTGCGTGCCGGTCGCCCCGCTGGCATCCGCTTCAAGTGCAACTCAATCGTCGACGAGGGGATCATCGACGCGCTCTACCGCGCGTCGCGCGCTGGCGTACCTGTCGAACTCTGGGTTCGCGGGATCTGCGCCGTCCGTCCGGGCGTGCCGGGGCTCAGCGAGAACATCCGCGTCATCAGCATCCTCGGTCGCTTCCTCGAGCACTCGCGCGCGTACTGCTTCGAGAACGCCGGCAACCGCGAGACCTGGATTGGCTCGGCCGATCTCATGCACCGCAACCTCGACCGCCGCGTCGAGACCCTCATCCGACTGGTCGAGCCGGAGGAGGTGGCCGATATCGATGCCCTGTTCGACTTCGCCTTCGATCCGGGCACGTCCGCATGGGACCTGACGGCTGACGGCACCTGGGTCCGTCGCCAGTTCGATGCCGATGGACATCGCCTGCGCGACTACCAGGAGTCGCTCATCGACTTCAAGCGCAAGTACGGCTTCGCTCCGTGACACTCCCGACCACGCATCGTGAGGTCGAGCGCAAACTCCGCGTCCACGGCATGTTCGACCTGCCGGACCTGGTCGCCGAGGGCGTCGCCGCTGGCATGACGGTGGTCGAGCCCTTCACGATGCGCGCGGTCTACCACGACACCACCGCCCTGACGCTCTTCCGCTGGGGAATCACCCTGCGCAGGCGCGAGGGCGGAAGCGACGAAGGCTGGCACATGAAGCTGCCGGTCGCTGGTGCCGATGGGTCGTCACGCGATGAACTGCGCCTGCCACTGGATGCCGGCCCGGTCGGTGCCGTGCCCGGCGCCTTCGTCGAGGTGATCGCACCGCTGCTCCGCGAGCAGCCGCTGGTCGCGGTCGTCACCCTGCAGACGGAGCGGGCGCCCCGCCTCGTTCTCGCCGAGGACGGCCACCCCCTCGTCGAGCTTGTCGACGATGTCGTGTCCGTGTTCCGCGATGGCCGGGTCATCAGCGTCTTCCGTGAGATCGAGATCGAGGCCATCGACGCTGACGATGCCGATTGCCTTGACACGATCCAGAGAGTCGCCGATCTGCTCATCAGCATGGGCGCCGAGCCGAGCTCGGTAAGCAAGGCCGCCAGTGCCCTCGGACCCCGTACCGCTGAGCCGCCGGACATTCCCGAGCGGCCCGCACCCGGCCCCGATGGGCTCGCCGTCGACGCCATCCGCTCGGTGCTCTCGCAGCACGTGCGCCACCTGCTGATGGCCGATGTGGGCGTCCGCCGCGACCTGCCCGATGCCGTCCACCAGATGCGGGTCGCCGCGCGCCGGCTGCGCAGTGCGATGGCGACGTTCGCTCCGTTGATGCAGGAGGAGCCCGCCCTCCTCCTGCGCGAGGAGCTGAAGTGGATCGCCAGCGAGCTCGGGGCGATCCGCGACACCGAGGTGATGATCGAGCGTCTCGACCGCCATGCCGGTGAACTGGACGACGAAGCCGACACCGAACGGGCCCGGCTCGCCATTGACCCCCTGCTGGGCGCCCGACTGACGGCCGCGCGCTCCGGTGCCCTCGCCGCGCTGCGCAGCGACCGGCACCAGCAGCTCGTCGACGATCTCATGGCCGCGGCGATCGATCCGCCGGTCACCGATGCGGCCTTCGCTCCATGCTCCGAGGTGCTCCTTCCGCTCGTGGCCCGAACGTGGCGACGGCTGGCGAAGTGCATCGGGGACCTCGAACTCGACGGACCCAGTCCGACCTGGCACGCGGCCCGCATCAAGGCCAAGCGCGCCCGGTACTCGGCCGACGCCGTCGCCGCCATCTTCGGCAAGGACATGCAGCGCTATGCCGAGCGGCTCTCCGATGTCACCGAACTGCTCGGCGACCATCAGGACGCACATGTCGCCCAGGTGATCCTTCGAGAGCTGGCGGCGCACGCCGAGACCGATGGCCTCACCGGCATGTCCCTCGGCATCCTGCACGAGTACGAGGCGGACGAGGAGATCCTCGATCGCTACCGTTTCGTCGAGCTCTGGCCCAAGGCGCGACGCGACGCGAGCAGTGCGGGCGTCCGGCGATGACACCCCGGCCGGCAATCCGAGCCGCCGGCGCAGTGATCCTTCGGGGCGACGCCCCCCAACAGGAGTTCCTCGCGGTCCACCGACCCGGGCTGCTGGACTGGTCACTGCCCAAGGGCAAGCTCGACGCAGGCGAGCACGTCGTCACCGCGGCCGTACGAGAGTGCGATGAGGAGACGGGCTACACGCCCGTGCTCCAGGCGCCGCTGGCCGCGCTCACCTACAGCGTCGACAGCAACCCCAAGGTCGTCAGCTACTGGCGGGCCCGCGTGCGATCCGATGAGGGGTTCACCCCGGATGACGAGATCGACCAGATCAGGTGGGTCCCCGTGGCGGAGGCCGCCGCCCTCCTGACCTACCCGCGTGATGCAACGGTCGTCGCAGAGGCGGCCGGCCTCCCCGACACCATCCCGCTGGTGATCCTGCGGCATACCCAGGCCATGAAGCGAGCGCAGTTCGAAGGTGACGTCGATGACGAGCGGCCGCTGACCGGCAAGGGCCGCTCGCAGAGCAAGTCCCTCATCCCGCTGCTCGATGCCTACGGTGTGACTTCGGTCTACGCCAGCAGCGCGCGTCGCTGCACCGAGACGGTCAAGCGGTTCGCCAAGCACGTCGACGGACACGTTCATCATGAACCACTGCTGACCGAGCAGGGTCACCACGACAAGCCCACCCAGGCCGCCGCCCGGGCCGTCGAACTCGCCCTGACCCGCGAGCCGCTCGTGCTGTGCACGCATCGACCCGTCCTGCCAACGGTCCTCGAATCGATGGCGGTGGCGCTTGGTGTCGGACTCGACGACCCGCGCTGGTCGCGCGCCTGGGATCCGAAACTGCCCCCCGGCGGCTTCATCGTCGTGCACCGGGAGTTCCGTGACGACGCGCCCGTGCGGGTGGTGGGCGTCGAGCAGCACACCCTCTCCGATGCCTGACGTGATCAACTAGGGGCATGACGAAGCGGGCATGGGCGGTCAGCGCCCTCCTTCTTGCCGTGCTGTCCATCGGCGCATGCGGCACGCCCCGCGTGCCCGTCGGCGAAGCCGACTATTCAGCCGTGCCATCACCGGCCATGATGCCGACCGCCAATGATTTCGTCTCGGCCGTCATGCACACGCGCGATCTCGGGTCGGCCGACGTCGACATCACCGTCGACACATCACTCAATGACTCCACCAACCATGTCGAAGGCATCGGATCCGTCGCCTTCGGCCGAGGCTTCGGCAACATCGCGTGGACAGGTGCCGACGGCACCACGCGGGTGATCAACAATGACGTCGGCATCTACGTGCGCGACGACGTAGCCCGCGACAGGTGGACCCAGTTTCCGGAGGATCAGTTCAACCCGCGCACGGCGTTCGCGAACCCGCTGGCAGGCCTAGGCCTGCTGCAGGATGTCGTGTCGGCCGATGCCGAGGCGATCGATGGAAGTCACGCGACGCGTTACACCGGCCGACTTCCGGCGGATCGACAGGCCCTATCCGCATTCGGGCTGACGGATGACGAGATCACGCGTCTGGGCGACACATCGCGTGCACCCGACATCGACGTGACCGCGTGGGTCGACGACGCGGATCGGCTGCTGCGGGTCGATCGGGCGTTCCGGCTGCCGGCAGAGGCCAGCATCTCCGCCGACTTGCGTGTCTCCACGGCGCTCTCCGACTTCAGCGGAGTGATCGATGTCGGACCGCCGCCGTCCGAGAGCGTGACCTCTGCATCGGCCTCGGCGAACTCGTAGCCGTCAAAGCAGTGCGGTGATGCCCTTGCCGAGGCATACGACGCCGGCGTCGCTCACCGTGTAGAGCGAACGATCGCGCTCGAGGTCGACGCCGATCTGAGCACCGTCCGGCACGACGACGTTCTTGTCGAGAATCGCTCGACGCACCACGGCATTGCGGCCGATGCGCACGCCCGGCATCAGCACACTGCCCTCGACGTACGCCCCGGCATCGACGGCGACACTCGTGGCGATGACCGATGTGCGGACATGCGCGCCAGAGATGATCGTGCCGGCACCGACCATCGACTCGTGGGCGTTGCCGCCCTCGACGAACTTGGCCGGCGGCAGCGAGGGCAGGTTGGACAGGATCGGCCAGCGGCGGTTGTACAGGTTGAAGATCGGATGCACGGAGACCAAGTCCATGTGGGCATCGTGGTAGCTGTCGAGGGTCCCGACATCGCGCCAGTAACCGCGATCGCGGTCCTCCGCGCCGGGCACGATGTTCTCGGCGAAGTCGTACACCTGGGCCTCGCCCTGGGCCGTGAGCATCGGGATGATGTTCGTGCCCATGTCGTGAATGGACGCGGGATCGACTGCGTCGGCGCGCAACGCCTCCAGCAGCACGTCGGTGCTGAAGACGTAGTTGCCCATGGAGACATAGCACTGGTCATCGTGGCCCGGGATCGTCGGCGGATCCGCCGGCTTCTCCAGGAATCGCGAGATCTTGCGGCCGTCGGGTGCCGTCTCGATGACTCCGAAGTCGCCCGACATGGCCTTCGGCATCCGGATCCCGGCCACCGTGACGCCCGCACCGCTCGCAATGTGGGACTGGACCATCTGCATGGGATCCATGCGGTACACGTGATCGGCGCCGAACACGACGACGTAGTCGGGTCCCTCGTCGTAGACCAGGTTGAGGCTCTGGAAGATCGCGTCGGCGCTGCCCGTGTACCAGCGAGGTCCAAGACGCTGCTGCGCCGGAACCGGGGTCACGTAGTCTCCCACGAGCGTCGACATCCGCCACGTCTGAGTGATGTGCCGATCGAGGCTGTGCGACTTGTACTGGGTCAGGACGCACACCCGACGAAGGCCGGCGTTGATGAGGTTCGAGAGGACGAAATCGACCAGCCGGTACGAGCCGCCGAACGGCACAGCGGGCTTCGCGCGGTCTGCCGTCAACGGCATGAGCCGCTTCCCCTCGCCTCCCGCGAGGACCATTGCCAGCACGTGCGGATCTGAGCTCACCCTCAAACCCTAGTGCCACAGCGACGGCCCTGCGGTCCCATGACCGCATGCCCTCTAGGCTCGTGCTGTGCACATCGGAATGCTGACCCGCGAATGGCCCCCGGACATCTACGGGGGGGCCGGTGTTCATGTCGAGCACCTGGCAGCCGAACTCCGCCGCAAGATCACCGTCGACGTCCATTGCTTCGGCGAGCCACGTACCGACGCCGTCGGGCATGCCGTCCCGGCCGCCCTGCTCGGTGCCAACCAGTCCATCCAGACCATCGGTGTCGACCTTGAGATGGTCGACTCGACAGCCGGCGTCGACCTGCTCCATTCGCACAGCTGGTACGCGAATCTGGCCGGTCACATCGGCGGACTCCTGCACGGTGTCCCCCATGTCCTCACCGCCCACTCCCTTGAGCCGCTCCGGCCCTGGAAGGAGGAGCAGCTCGGTGGCGGGTATCGCGTCTCCTCGTGGATCGAGCGCACGGCCTACGAAGGTGCCGCCCGCATCATCGCCGTCAGCCACGGCATGCGGGCCGACGTGCTCGCGGCGTACCCGTCGGTCGATCCCGATCGCGTGAGCGTCGTGCACAACGGCATCGACACGAGCGTCTACCGCCCCGACCCCGACGCCACTTTCGTCGCAGGCCTGGGCATCGACATGTCTCGGCCGTACGTGCTGTTCGTCGGACGCATAACCCGACAGAAGGGCATCGTCCACCTGATAAACGCTGCTCGGCGCTTCGATGACGACGTGCAGTTGGTGCTGTGCGCCTCCTCACCTGACACCAAGGAGATCGGCGACGAGACTTCCGCCGCCGTCGACCAGCTGCGGGCCGAACGCGGCGATGCCAGCGTGATCTGGATCCAGGAGCAGGTCCCGCGTCCGCAGCTCATCACGCTGTTCTCACACGCCCTCGCCTTCGTCTGTCCGTCGATCTACGAGCCCCTCGGCATCGTCAACCTCGAGGCAATGGCCTGCGAGACGGCGGTCGTCGCGTCGGCGGTCGGAGGGATCCCCGAGGTGGTCGTCGACGGCCAGACGGGTCTGCTCGTGCCCTACGACTCAGCCGAGCCGCGGGCCTTCGAGCATGCCTTCGCCGACGCCGTCAACGCCATCGCCGCCGACCCGTCTCGGGCCCGCACCATGGGTGCCGCGGGCCGTGCGCGTGCGGTGAGCAATTTCGGTTGGGACGCCATCGCCGATCAGACGATTGCCGTGTACGAGGCCGCGCTCCAGTCGTGAGCGATCTGGCCGAACCGATTCCCGGAGTCGCGCTCGCCCGGCATCCGCGAGCGGCACTCGGCTACCTGCTCTGCATCGGTGCCGCGATCCTCTTCTCGATCAACGCGACTGTCTCGAAGTCGATCCTGCTGAGTGGCATCGAGCCCACCCGACTGTCGCAGTTGCGGGTCACCGCCGCATTCCTCATCCTCCTGGTCGTCGTCGCGATCGGGCGTCCCGCCGCCCTCCGCCTGAAGAAGGGCGAGTGGAAGATCCTGCTCGTCTTCGGCATCCTCGGTGTCGCGATGACGCAGTACCTGTACTTCGTCGCGATCAAGTTCCTACCCGTGGGCGTCGCGCTGCTGATCGAGTTCACCGCACCGATCATGGTCGCGCTGTGGTTCCGATTCGGGATGCACGAGGCAGTGAAACGCAGGGCCTGGGCTGGCCTCGTCCTCGCCCTCACCGGCTTGGCCATGGTCGGAGAGGTGTGGGACGGCTTCGAACTCAACGCCCTCGGTGTCATCGCCGGATTCGGGGCCGCAGCCGCCCTTGCCGTCTACTTCCTGCTGGGTGACCATCAGGTGCGGTCAGCCAACCCGCGGGATCCCGTGTCCCTCACCATGTGGGGCTTCGGGGCCGCCGCCCTCTTCTGGGCCGTCGTTCAGCCGCTGTGGTCCTTCCCGTGGTCTCAGCTCTCAGGCGACGGCTTCCCGCTCGGCACCGACGACAGCGGCACATCACTGTGGCTGCTGTGCACGTGGATGGTGCTGCTGGGCACGGTGGTGCCGTTCTCGATGGAGGTCGAGGCACTCAGGAACATTCGCGCCTCACAGGCATCCGTCATCGGCATGACCGAGCCGCTGGTGGCGAGCGCCATTGCGTGGATCGCGCTCGGCGAAGTGCTCACCCCGGCGCAGCTGGTCGGTGCCGTCATCGTCCTCGTCGGGGTGTTCCTCGCCGAGACCTCCCGCTGACCCCCGTTGGTCGGAGACGTGCTGCGAGGTCAGGCGCGCAGGACGAAGGGGTCGCCGACGGGCTCGTCGGCCGACTCAACCCACACCGCCTTCGGCTGCGTGAACTCCGCGAAGCCGTCGAGGCCGTTCTCGCGTCCGTAGCCCGACAGCTTGTTGCCGCCGAACGGAGTCGCGAACTGGAGGGCCCGGTACATGTTCACCCAGACGGTGCCCGTCTCCAGGCGATTGGCGACGCGATGCGCGCGTCCGAGGTCGCGCGTCCAGACCCCGGCGGCCAGCGCGAACGGTGAGTCGTTCGCGATCGCAATCGCCTCATCCTCGTCCGCGAAGCGGATCACGGACAGCACCGGTCCGAACAGCTCGTTGCGGGCAACGGACATGTCGTTCGTGACGCCTGCGAGCACCGTCGGCGGGTAGAACCAGCCGGAATCCGGCCGATCCGCGCCCTCGCCACCGACGATGACACTGGCTCCCTCCGCGACGGCCTCGGTGACCCGAGATGCGACGCCCGCCAGGATCTTCTCCTGTGACAGGGGGCCCATGTCGGTCTCGGGATCGACAGGATTCCCGAGCCGGATTGCGCTCGCGCGCACCGCGATCGCTTCGATCAGCTCGTCCGCGATCGACTCATGGGCGAGGAGCCGCGATCCAGCGACACACGTCTGACCGGCTGCGGCGAAGATTCCCGCAATCACGCCGTTGACGACCTCGTCGATGCGGACGTCCGGGAAGAAGATGTTCGCGCTCTTGCCGCCCAACTCGAGCACCAGCGGCTTGAGTTGCTCGGCGGCCCGAGCGGCCACGAAGCGCGCACTGTCGGGGCCGCCGGTGAACCAGATCTTGCGGATGAGGGGATGAGCGACCAGTGCATCGCCGGCTTCATGCCCGTAGCCCGTGACGACGTTGAGACAGCCGTCCGGCAGCCCGGCCTCCTTCGCCAGTTCGCCGAGGCGCAGCAGCGACAGTGCGTTGACCTCCGGCGGCTTGACGACGACCGTGTTGCCGGCGGCCAGGGCCGGCGCGAGGCCCATGCCGCCGAGCAGCATCGGCGAGTTGAAGGCGGGGATGACTCCGACCACCCCGAATGGCATCCGCTGCGTGAACACCGTGATGCTCGCACGGTCCTGCGGAATCGTCCGCCCCTCGGTCTGGTACGCCAGGCTCGCGTAGTAGTGGTACCAGGAGCGCAGCGACAGCATCTGTCCGCGCACTTCGCGCACGACCTTGCCGGCATCCCGTGCCTCGAGCGCAGCAAGCTCATCGGCATGCTCGGCGATGAGGTCGCCGAGTCGCCAGATGACGTCGGCGCGACGGGTCGGACCGGCATCACGCCACGCCGGGAAGGCCTCCTGCGCCGACTGAACGGCGAGCTCGATATCGACCGCAGTGCCTTGGGCGATCTCCGCCCAGGGCTGCGTCGTCATCGGATCCAGAGTCGGCAGGTAGCCACCCGACGCCGGTGCTGTGCGATTCCCATTGATCCAGTGCAGGTAGCGATCCATCACTCATCCTCGAAGAAGTCGAGGTGCTCAAGCACCTCGATCGCGTGTCGTGCGCTGGCATTGATGTGCTGTTCCATGGCCCGCTGTGCGGCCAACGTGTCCCGCCGGGTGAAGGCATCGAGGATGTCGCGGTGCTGCCGGTTGGCCTCGTCGAGCCATTCGACAGGGAAGTCCGCATAGGGCATCGGCAGTGACCGGGATAGCAACTGCAGCATGCTGCTCATCCGCTGGCTGCCCGCCGCCCGGTTGATCGTTCGGTGAAAGTCGTGGTTGAGCCGCTGCTGCTCCTGGAGATTGTCGGCCTTGGACATCCGATCGTGCAGGTCCACCAACCGCGCGAGATCGTCCGGGTGCAGCCGGGCGACAGCACGGGCCGCAGCGAGGCCGGCCACCTGCCCGAAGATCTGATAATGGTCGGCGATATCGGCACGGTCGATCCGCGAGACATACGAGCCCTTGCGCGGGATCGTATGGATCAGCCCCTCCTGATCGAGGGAGATGAGGGCCTCGCGCACGGGTAGTCGGCTGACGCCGAGCTCCTCAGCGATCGCATCCTGATCAATGCGCTGGTCTGGCTTGAGGCGTCCCGCAAGGATCGCATCGCGGATGTGCGCCGCGACGTCCTCGGCGAGATTGCGACGTCCGCGCGGCCGAAGGCCTACTGGCTCGGCCGTCATGACAGCTCGATCCACGTGGTCTTGAGGTCGGTGAACTTGTCCATGGCGTGCAGCGACTTGTCGCGGCCATGCCCGGACTGCTTGACCCCACCGAAGGGCACGGTGAGGTCGCCCTCCTCGTAGCAGTTCACCCATACGGTGCCGACCCGCAGGCCCTTGGAGAAGCGGCGCGCGCGATTCAGGTCGTTGGTCCATACCGCGGATGCGAGTCCGTAGACCGTGCCATTGGCCAGGGCGAGCGCCTCGGCCTCGTCACGGAACGTGGTGACGGCCAGCACCGGCCCGAAGACCTCGGTCTGAGCGAGCGTCGACTCGGGGCGTACGGCGTCGACGATGGTCGGCGGGTAGTAGCTGCCACCGGTCTCGGTACGCACGGGGGCTCCACCGGTCAGCAGCGATCCGCTCTCGGCGAGGCCCCGCGTGACGATGCCGTGGATCGTGCCGAGGTGCTTTGCGCTCACGACGGCACCGAGCGGCGCATCAGGGTTGAGTGGATTGTCGGGCTGCATCTCAGCGGCGACCTCAAGGATCAGGCCCATCACCTCGTCGTACACCGACTCGTGCACCAGCAGGCGCGACCCCGCCGTGCACATCTGTCCGGCGTTATAGAAGACGCTCCAGGCCGCCGTGCGCGCGGCCTTGTCGAGATCCGCATCCGGGAAGATGACATTCGCGCTCTTGCCGCCGAGTTCGAGGTACGTCCGCTTGAGATTGGACGTCGCCGCGTATTGCATGATCATTCGGCCGACAGCCGTTGATCCGGTGAAGGTGATGACGTCGACGTCGGGATGCTCGGCCAGCGCACGGCCGGCAATGGGGCCGGTGCCGTTGACCACGTTGAGCACACCATCGGGCAGCCCCGCCTCCATCGCCAGTTCAGCGAGCAGCAGTGCCGACAGTGGCGACTGCTCCGCCGGCTTGAGGACGACGGAGCAGCCGACCGCGAGGGCCGGTGCGAGCTTCCAGGCGGCCATCGTCAGCGGGAAGTTCCACGGCACGATCGCGCCAGCGACGCCTGCGGGCTCGCGCTCGATCTGGGCCCAGGACGAGTCGCCCACCTTGGGAATCTCGTCGAGCACCTTGTCGATGGCCTCGCCGTACCAGCGCAGGGTGCGCACAACCGCACGCACGTCGATGGCCTTGGCCTCCCGGGCCGGCTTTCCCATCTCCAGGGCGTGCAGGACGGCCAGTTCGTCGGCATGCTCACCCGCGAGCTGGGCCCAGCGCACGAGCACGTCCTTGCGCTCCATCGGCGACATCCCGGCCCATCGGCGGTCCTCGAAGGCCGCCCGGGCCGCACCGACCGCGCGATCGACGTCGCCCCCGTCGGCCATCGCGATCTGGGTCACCACCCGGCCATCGATCGGGCTGACGACGTCGTGGGTGCTGGCACCGGCTCCCCAACGGCCGTCGATGAGCAGCCCGGTCTGGGGGGCCACGGTGGCCGCCAGTGCGGTCCAGTCGACGGTGGCAGTCATGGATTCCTCCGATTTTGATTTCTGATTAATGATACAAATAGCGGGTGATGCTGACCGAGAAACCGGAATTCGACGACCTGCGGTCCGGGGTCCGCCAGGTCTGCGCCGCCTTCGACGGGGCCTACTGGCGGGGTCTGGAGCCGGACTCCTACCCCGAGGAGTTCGTGACCGCCCTCACCGAGGCCGGGTATCTGGGTGCCCTCGTGCCCGAGGAGTTCGGTGGCGGCGGCGCCACGCTCACGGAGGCCTCGATCATCCTGGAGGAGATCTCCGCATCGGGAGGCAACCCCTCGGCCTGCCACGCGCAGATGTATGTCATGGGCACCCTGCTGCGGCACGGCAGCCCCGCGCAGAAGCAGCGGTACCTCCCCGGCATCGCTGATGGATCGCTCCGGCTCCAGGCCTTCGGCGTGACCGAACCGGGTGCGGGCTCGGAGACGACGCGCATCAGCACGCGCGCCGAACTCGTTCCCGAGGGATGGCGCATCAACGGTCAGAAGATCTGGACCTCGCGTGCCCTGTACTCCGACCTGATGCTCCTGCTCGCCCGCACCACTCCCTACGACGAGTGCGCCAAGCCCACGGAAGGCCTGTCCGCATTCATCTTCGACATGCGCGACCTCCCCGGCCTGACCATCAATCCCATCCGCACGATGATCAATCACAACACCACCGAGGTGTTCTTCGACGATGTCGTGATCCCGGCCGACGCGCTCATCGGCGACGAGGGCCGCGGCTTCCGCTACATCCTCGACGGCATGAACGCCGAGCGCATCCTCATCGCGTCTGAGTGCCTGGGCGATGGCCGCTTCCTGCTGGAGCGCGCCGTCGCGTATGCGAACGAGCGAGAGGTATTCGGCCGGCCCATTGGTGCCAACCAGGGAGTGCAGTTCCCGCTCGCCCGCGCGTACGCGTCGCTGCGTGCAGCAGACCTCGTTCGCTTTGACGCCGCTGCCCGCTACGACCGAGGCGAGAAGTGCGCGGCGGAGGCAAACATGGCGAAGTTCCTCGCCTCGGAGGCATCGTGGGCGGCAGCGAACGCGTCGCTCGATACGCATGGCGGCTTCGGCTTCGCCGTCGAGTACGACATCGAGCGCAAGTTCCGCGAGACCCGCCTCTATCAAGTCGCTCCCATCAACAACAATCTCGTCCTCGCCTACCTCGGACAGCACGTCCTCGGGCTGCCCAAGTCGTACTAGGTCAGCTGCTCGCCCCTGCTCACGATGTCCGCGATGAGCGCGTCGTCGTGCTCGTCCAACGCCGGCACGCGAGCCGGCGGCGGCGTCCAGCCACTGATATCGAATGGCGCCGCCAGCAGCTCGACCACTCCCCCCGGCGTGTCCACATCCACAAAGCGAGAGCGCGCGCGCAGCTGCTCGTGCTCCCACAGGTCCTGCAGATCGTTGACCTGTGCCGTCACGATCCGTCCCTGCGCAAGTCGCCGCCGAGCATCGTCCGCATCCAGACGGGTCAGACACTCACCGATCAATGACTCCAACTCGTCGACATTGGCGATCCGCTGAGCATTGGTGGCGAACCGCTCATCGCTTCCCAGGCCTGCGCCGAGCAGGAGGTGCTCAGCCAGGCTTCGCCACTCGACGTCGTTCTGGACGGCGATCAAGACGGCGCTGCCATCGCTCAGACGAAAGGTCCCGTACGGAGCGATCGCGTGATGCCGTCTTCCGGTGCGAGGAGCCTGACCATCGCCGTAGACAGTTGCATACAGCGGCGCGGACATCCACTCAGCAAGTGCATCGAGCATCGATACCTGAATCGCGGCGCCCTCGCCCGTGCGATCGCGACGGAACAGCGCCGCCAGGATGCTCGAGAACGTGTACATGCCCGCGCAGATGTCAGCGACCGAGAAGCCGACCTTGCTCATCTCCTCACCGCCCGTGACGGAGAAGACACCTGCCTCGGCCTGGATGGCAAGGTCGTAGGCCTTGTCGTCCATGCGCGGGCCGCCGTGCCCGTATCCGGAGATCTCGGCGGCGACCAGCGAAGGATGGATCGCGTGCAGCGTCTCCGCATCGATACCGAGCCGGGCAGCAGCCTGCGGGGAGAGATTGTGCAGGAACACATCGGCACCGGCAATCAGGCTGCGGAACACCGCGAGGTCGTCATCGTCCTTCAGATCGAGGGCGACCGACTGCTTTCCTCTGTTCGCCCAGACGAAGAAGGCCGACTGCCCCTTCACCAGGCTGTCGTAATGCCGGGCGAAATCACCCTCCGGCCGCTCGATCTTGATCACCGTTGCGCCGAGGTCGGCCAGATGCCGCGTCGCGAAGGGGGCGGAGATCGCCTGCTCGAGGGAGACAACGATGATCCCGTCGAGAGGGGCCGACGTCATGCGCCCACCCCGGCGACATCGTGCATGAACCAGTCGACCAACTGCTCGCAGTTGCTCCTCAGGGTCGCTTCGTGGATCTGCAGGTCCTGCAGCAACTGCGCGCCGCTTGTGTGCTCAGGGATGTGGTCGGGTCCGATCCGCACCCATGATCCGACGACCCCGGTATCCGCCTCGGGATGGAACTGGGTACCGACGGCACGATCCGAACGGAAGAGCTGCACTGCCTTGCCGTTGTGGGCGAGGACCTCGATCCCGTCCGGCAGCACCATGCGGTCCTCGTGCCACGTGAACCACGGACCAGCCGGGATCGGCAACAGCGCATCCGCATCGAACGTCACCAGTCCGATCTCCTGCTCATCGACGGGTGCGCGCTCCACACGCCCGCCGAGCGACTCGGCCAGCAGTTGGCCGCCGAAGCACACCCCGAGGTAAGGGATCCGCTCGGTGAGCATCACCTCAATAAGTGCAACTTCGGGTCCGACCCATGCGCGCACGCTCTCGTCGTATGCATTCGCAAACGAGCC
>CAIVQM010000433.1 GCA_903908025.1 uncultured bacterium | reverse complement strand
GCCGCGGTCATCGCCTCAGCCAGGAAGAACACGTACGCAGGGCCGCTCCCCGACACCGCCGTGACGGCGTCCTGCATCGACTCGGGCACCTCGAGCACAGTGCCGACCGATGACAGCAGCTGCTCGGCAAGCCGAAGTGCACTGCCAGAGCAGTTCGCACCCGCGCTGATACCCGTCACACCGCGGTCGACCCGCGCGGGTGTGTTCGGCATCGCCCGAACAACACTCACACCGGCGCTGACCTGCTCCTCGATCGTCACGGTGCGGATACCCGCTGCAATCGAGATGACGAGCGTGCCCGGCTCGATGACGGACCCAACCTCGTCGAGGAGGCTCGGGATGTCCTGCGGCTTGACGACCAGGACGACCACCTCGGCCCCGCGCACAGCATCAACGGCCTCGGCGATCTCCACTCCGAGCGCCTGTCGGAGCTCGGCCGCACGATCGGGCCGCTTCTCTGCGATGACGATGTGCGGTGCGGGCAGGACGTAACGCAGGAATCCACTGGCGAGTGTCTCGCCCATCACCCCGCCCCCGAGCACGGCGATCCGCATCGACATCAGGCCTCCCGGTTGTGGCTGGTCACGACGAGCCTGGCAGCAGGGACCGCAGAGCGGCCGTGATGCTGCTCGGCTGTTCGGCCAAGCCTCCCACGAGTCGCTCGAACCAGTCCGGTCCGTACGGAACGTAGACGCGCACCCGCTCGCCGGCGGCGAGCAGTCGCTCCTGCGCGGCCTCCTGGCGGCCCATGAAGAAGGCGAACTCGTAGGAGTGACGCGGCCGCTCGTAGCGCGCCACCAGCGTCTCGAGGATGTCGATGAGTCTCGGATCATGCGTCGCGAACGACGGCTCACCGCCACCGCGCAGGAGCGTCTTGGCACACCGCACGAAGGACTTGTCGATTTCGATCGGTTGCGCGTAGGCCACCGCTGCCGTCCCGCGATGCCCACCCTTGACCAGTCGCACCCGCCGACCGGCGAGTCGCTCGCAGTCGGCCGCGGTGCGACGCAGAACGGCTGGCAGGGTCAGGCCCACCGGCATGCCGGCGGCATGAAGGTCATCAACCCAGGCGATCGTCTGATCCGCATCGCCCGCTGGGCCCATTCCGACCATCAACGCGACCGACCTGTCCGTCGCCAGTCGGGTCAACTCGAACAGCCGCTGACGAGCACCCGCCTCGCCGGAGCCGGGCATGACCCCGAGCGACTCGGGGAAGACCGAAACCTCGCAGACGCCGCTCAGGCCGGCGGACGCCACCGCCTCGATAAGCGCCGCGTAGTCACCGGTGACCGCGGCAGCCACCTCGTCCGACGTCACGGTCGGCGCCGCGCGCTCAAGGCTCGCCCAGAAGCCACGGTCGGCCAGTTCGCCCGCCACCGTGAGCGCATCCTCCACGGACTCACCGGCGACGACACGCTTCACGACATCACGTGCGATGGGTGCGCGACTGATGAGACCGGCGACAGACTCATTCCGCGCGATGGATGACAGCGCCTCGCGGATCACGACGAACCCGGCTTGCGCGTCGGATCGAGAAGCACCTGGATTGTCGGACCGACCAGCGCCACCACCTCGTCGTCCGTCGCAGATGCCAGCGGCTCAATGCGCAGCAGATACCGCGATGCCGCGATGCCGACCAGGTAGGACGAGATGACGGCGACGCGCATCCGGGCATCCGGCACTCCCACCGCCGCCACCACCCGATCGACGACCGTTGCCTGCAGGTACTCGGACACGAACCGCAGTTGCTCGAGCGCGGCCGATGAATCCTCGCCCGGCATCGCAGCACGAGCCGCGGACGTCGACACGGCGGCAGCCGTGTCCGACTTGAGCAATCG
>CAIVQM010000432.1 GCA_903908025.1 uncultured bacterium | reverse complement strand
GCTCACGAATCGAGCCGGCCTCGTCGGCGCCGCGGATCTGGCCCGCCAGCCGCGCTGACGTCAGCGAGTCACTACACGACGGCGCCGTTGTCCCCGTCGTCGTCGCGATCCTTCATGCGTGCAACGAGCGCAACGAACCCGCCGATGGTGAGTGCGACACCGAGAGTCGCGAGCCAGCGGTCCCAGCCCAGCAGGTTCGCGGTGATCAGCAGGACCGGCCCACCGAGCACAGCGGCCCAGGAGAAGCGCCCCACCGTGTCGGCCGGGCGCGGCAGCGCCGGCGGGTGCGGGGGCTCGTAGCCCTCCTCATCGTCATCGATGTCGACCGGGTCCGCTAGCGGGTCAGGGTGGTCGCCCTCAGACTGGAGGGCAGGCAGCGACGCCTCTTTGGGGAACTGCGGACCGAGGTCGATCTGCCCGCTGAGGTCAGCGACGATCGCATCCCAGGCGCGCTTCTCGTGCTCGGGAAGGTCGGAGTCGCGTGAACTCACGCGATGAGCCGCCGCACGAACGCGATGCTGTCGCGCACGATGACGGCGGCGTCGTAGTCGAGTGTCGCGACATGGAACGAGTCCATCAGCACGACCTCCTCCACATCATTCGATGACACGTGCGCGAGCACGAACTCCGCATTCGACGGCTCGACGACATGGTCCTGCGCACTGCGGAACAGCAGCAGCGGCTGGGTCACCTTGGCGATGTCAGTCTTCACGAGCTTCCACAGGTGCGACAGCGAGTGCGCGGCCTTGAGTGGGATCTTCGTGTAGGCGCCCTCGTCCTGATCGGGCTTAGCGATGTCGTTGGAGATGCCCGGGAAGGACGGGATGAAGTTCTGCAGCAGTGGCAGCAGGAAGCGGTCGGGCCGCTCACTGTGGACGGCGGGGTTGACCAGGACGATGCCGGTGATCGCATCACCGTGCACCTCCGCGAGTCGCAGCGTGAGCGAGCCACCCATCGACAGGCCCATCACGAAGACGTGGCTGCTGCGCTCCCGCAGTTCGCGCAGGTGCCGGTCGACCTCGGCGTACCAGTCCTCCCAGGTCGTGCGGTTCATCTCCTGCCACGTGGTCCCGTGGCCGGGCAGGCGTGGCACCCGGACGGTCCAGCCCTGCTCACCGAGCTCCTGTGCCCACGGCGTGACGGACTTGGGGGAGCCGGTGAAGCCGTGCAGGACGAGGATGCCGACGTCATTGCCGTCGATGCTCCAGGGCTCGGCCCCGGGTACGAGTGCCATGCGGATCCTTTCCTGCAGGGTCGCCTGTCGATCGGCTCGCCCACTAGTCTGCCACCGGAGGGAGGGACGTCGATGCTGTACTGGTTCCTGAAGCACATCGTCGTCGGTCCGTGGCTGCGCGTCCTGTTCCGTCCATGGGTCGAGGGTGAGGAGCACGTGCCTGAGCACGGTGCCGCCATCTTCGCGAGCAATCACCTGTCCTTCTCCGACTCCTTCTTCTTCCCGCTCGTCGTGAAGCGGTCGATCACGTTCCTGGCGAAGAGCGACTACTTCACCGGATCGGGGATCAAGGGCTTCTTCACGAAGGCCTTCTTCGCCGGGGTGGGGCAGGTGCCCGTCGACCGATCGGGTGGCCGAGCCTCGGAGGCGGCGATGCGCACCGGGCTGCGGATCCTCGCGGAGGGCAAGTGCCTGGGCATCTATCCGGAGGGCACGCGCTCACCCAATGGCACGCTCTACCGCGGCAAGACCGGCGTCGCGCGCATGGCGATGGAGGCCAGGGTCCCGATCATCCCCATCGCGATGATCAACACCTACGAGATCCAACCGCCCGGGCAGATCCGCCCGAGCATCCGTCGCGTGGGCGTGCGCATCGGGCGGCCGTTGGACTTCACGCGCTACGAGGGCCTGGAGAACGACCGCTTCGTCCTGCGCTCCATCACCGACGAGGTGATGTACGAGTTGATGACGCTGTCCGGCCAGGAGTACGTCGACATGTACGCGACGCGAGCCAAGGAGCTCATCGCGCAGGGCTCACCCGCGGACTCCCGCTCCATGGTGCCGGTTCCCGTCAAGGACGAGGACTGAACCCACGCTCTTGAGGTTGGGGGCGTTTCCAGGGCCTGGAACCGCCCCCAACCTCAAGATGGAGGGGGGTTACGGCGACCAGCGCCGGCTCCTCGCCACCGCCTCCCGCCACTTCTCGTGCATGGCCTGATCGATCGCGCCCGGCTCGAAGATTCCGGATGAGCGACGGGTACTGGCCAGATCATCCGTCGATTCCCACATCCGCACGCCGAGGCCGGCGAGGAACGCCGCGCCCAGTCCGGTGGTCTGCAGCTCGGCTGACCGGTCGACGACGAGGCGGACGGTGTCGGCCTGCAGCTGGCACAGCAGGTCATTGGTCGCGGCACCGCCGTCGATCGACAGTCTCGCCAGCGGGACGCCACCGTCGCGGCTCATGAGGTCGACGACATCGCGCACCTGGAAGGCGATTGCTTCGAGGGTCGCGCGGGCGATGTGTGCGCGAGTGGTGCCGCGGGTGATTCCGATGATCAGGCCCCGCGCGGTGGGATCCCACTCCGGCGCACCAAGCCCGGTGAGGGCGGGAACGAAGACAACGCCACCGGAGTCCGGAACGCTCGCGGCCAGAGCCTCGATGTCCGCGGCACTGTCGATGATGCCGAGGCCGTCGCGCAGCCACTGCACGGCGGCGCCGGTGACGAACACCGCCCCCTCGAGGGCGAAGTCGCGGCGGCCGTCCGGGTGCGCGAGGGCGACGGTGGTCAGCAGGCCATGACCCGAGCGGCGGATCTGGTCGCCGGTGTGGACGAGCAGGAAGGAGCCGGTGCCGTAGGTGCACTTCGCCGCGCCGGTGGTGAAGCCGGCCTGGCCGACGAGGGCCGCCTGCTGGTCGCCGGCGATGCCGGTGATCGGCAGGTCGAGGCCGAGGAATGTCCCGGGGTCGGTGCGGGCGAGGGGCCCGTAGGACGGCACGACGTCGGGCAGTGCCGACATCGGCACGCCGAACAGCGCGCACAGCTGCTCGCTCCAGTCGCCCGTCTCGAGGTCGTACAGCAGGGTACGGGAGGCATTGGTGGCATCGGTGATGTGGAACAGCCCGCGCGACATGCGTGCCACGAGATACGAGTCAACCGTGCCGATCGCCGTGCGACCGGACTCGACGCCACTCCAGACATGCGGCTCGTTGGCGCGGATCCAGGCGAGCTTCGTTGCCGAGAAGTACGGGTCCAGGCGCAGACCGGTGCGCTCGGCGACGAACGGCTCGTGGCCGTCCTCCCGCAGTCCCTCGCACATCGCGGACGTACGCCGGTCCTGCCAGACGATCGCCCGGCGCGGGGAGCCCAGGGTCTCGCGATCCCACAGGCAGACGGTCTCGCGCTGGTTGGTGATGCCGACGGCGACGAGTTCGACGTCGGCGCCAGTGCCGGTGCTCGAGTGGGCAGCCAGGGCGGATAGCGCGCTGCGCGTCGCGGCGAGGGTGGCCGACCACATCTCGCCGAGGTCGTGCTCGACCCAGCCGTCGGCGGGAAAGTGCTGGGGGAACTCCTGATAGCCGCGGGCCAGGATGGTCGCGGAGTCGTCGACGACGAGGGCGGTGATCCCGGTCGTGCCGGCATCGATGGCGAGGATCGCAGGCATCCTCCGACCCTAGTAGCCCGTGGGGATGACAGCGCTTGCAGGCTTGGCTAGGCTGGAGCCACTCGAGCCGGGCGGACCAAACCCGGCGGAACCCGGGCCACGAGCCCGCAGCGAAAGGGTGCATGACCGATGCGCGTTGGCGTTCTCACTGGTGGCGGCGACTGCCCAGGCCTCAACGCGGTCATCCGCGCCGTCGTCCGTCGTGGAGTCTCGGAGTACGGGTACGAGTTCGTCGGCTTCCGCGACGGCTGGCGTGGCCCGCTCGAGGGCATCACGATGCCGCTCGACATCAACGCGGTCCGCGGCATCCTGCCGCGCGGCGGCACGATCCTCGGTTCGTCTCGCACCAACCCGATCAAGATCGAGGGTGGCATCGAGCGCATTGAGCAGAACCTGAAGGACCTCGGCATCGACGCCCTCATCGCCATCGGCGGCGAGGACACCCTCGGTGTTGCGACGACGCTGACGGAGCACGGCTTCCACGTCATCGGTGTGCCGAAGACGATCGACAACGACCTCAGCGCAACGGACTACACCTTCGGCTTCGACACCGCGGTGGGCATCGCCACCGAGGCCATCGACAGGCTGCACACGACCGCAGAGTCACACCACCGCATCCTGATCTGCGAGGTCATGGGCCGGCACGCGGGCTGGATCGCGCTGCACTCCGGCATGGCCGGCGGCGCCAACGTCATCCTCATCCCTGAGGTGCCGTTCGATCTCGATCAGGTGACCGCATGGGTCGAGTCGCGCTTCACCGCAAGCTATGCGCCGATCATCGTCGTGTCGGAGGGCGCACTGCCCAAGGACGGCACCCTGATCACCAAGGACGGCACCCTCGACGCGTTCGGTCACGTCAAGCTGTCGGGCATCGGCGAGTGGCTGGCGCAGCAGATCGAGGCGCGCACGGGTCACGAGGCGCGCACCACGGTGCTGGGTCACATCCAGCGCGGCGGCACGCCGACCGCATTCGACCGTGTGCTGGCCACGCGTTTCGGCCTCAACGCGATCACTGCGGTGAAGGACGGAGCCTGGGGGACCATGGTCGCGCTGCAGGGCACGGACATCGTCCGCGTCCCGCTGCAGGAGGCGACCGGGGTGCTCAAGACGGTGCCGATCGAGCGCTACGAAGAGGCCACGTCCTTCTTCGGCTGAGCAGGGCCTAACCTTGACGCATGTCCGCATCGATCGTCTGGCCCGACCTGCCCGCTGCCCAGCAGCCGCCGTGGTCGGATGCCGACGAGCTCCAGACCGCTCTCGACGAACTGTCGGCGCTGCCGCCCCTGGTGTTCGCGGGGGAGTGCGATGTCATGGCGACCCGCCTCGCCGAGGCGGCACAGGGTCGTGCGTTCGTGCTGATGGGTGGCGACTGCGCCGAGACGTTCGCGGGCAACAACGCCGACTCGATCCGGGCGCGTCTGAAGACCGTGCTTCAGATGTCGGTCGTTCTCACCTACGCCGCCTCACTGCCGGTCATCAAGGTGGGTCGGATGGCTGGGCAGTACTTCAAGCCCCGATCCCAGCTCACCGAGGTGCGCGATGGTGTCGAGCTGCCGTCGTACTTCGGCGACGCCGTCAATGGGCTGCCGTTCGATGCCGCCAGCAGGCGGCCCGACCCGCAGCGGCTCGTGCGGGCCTACAACGCCTCAAGCGCTGCACTGAACCTCGTGCGTGCCTTCACGCAGGGCGGCTACGCCGATCTGCGTCAGGTGCACGCCTGGAATCAGGACTTCGTCCGTGACTCGGTTGCGGGCCAGCGCTACGAGGCGATGGCGGGCGAGCTCGACCGCGCACTGGCGTTCATGAGTGCCATCGGTGCCGAGCCCGACGAACTGCAGCGCGTTGAGTTCTATGCCGCGCATGAGGCGCTGTCGATCGACTACGAGCGTGCCCTGACGCGCATCGACTCGCGCACGGGCCTGCCGTACGACGTGTCCGGCCATTTCCTGTGGATCGGCGAGCGAACGCGTCAACTCGACGGTGCGCACGTGCACTTCGCCTCGACGATCCGCAACCCCATCGGCGTGAAGATCGGCCCGAGTGCATCACCGGACGACATCGTGCAGATGTGCGAGGTGCTCAATCCGGATCGCATTCCCGGACGGCTGACCCTCATCACTCGCATGGGCGCTGGCAAGGTGCGCGACATCCTGCCAAGCATCGTGCAGAAGGTCGATGCGAGCGGAGTGCCGGTCGTGTGGGTCTGCGATCCCATGCACGGCAACACGCGTGAGGCAGCCACCGGTCACAAGACGCGGCTGTTCGACGATGTCGTCAACGAGGTCGAGGGCTTCTTCGAGGTGCATCGCAATCTCGGCACGATCCCCGGTGGCATGCACATCGAGCTCACCGGCGACGACGTCACCGAGTGCGTCGGCGGCACGGGCGGTGTCCTCGAGGGCAACCTCGGCGACCGCTACGAGACCGCGTGCGATCCGCGACTGAACCGCGAGCAGAGCCTCGAGCTGGCCTTCCTCGTCGCCGACATGCTGATGATGCGGTAGCGATGTCCCACCCGGTCGGCGCACTCCTCGCAGCGACCTATCGCACGCCTGCCGGTCCGATCACGGTCGTCGTGGATCCGCATGCGGCGGGGGACCTCGGCCCTGCCGAGTATGGAGCCGTCGTCGTATCGACCTTCTCCGACCTCGACTCCGCCCTTGAGAGACTGCCCGGGCATGGTGACATCAGGCCGCGCAGCACAGTGCCGTTCGTGCGCGACGTCCTGCAGCGCTACGCGGATGGGGACCTGAACGCACTCGAGGACATCTCGGTCATGCAACCCGGTGGCCCCTTCCAGCAGCAGGCCTGGCGGGCGATGCGCACGATCCGTGCTGGCAGTGTCGATACCTACGCGGGTCTGGCCCGACGCGCTGGTGCACCGCGAGCCGCGCGAGCGGCGGGCACGGTCTGCTCGACCAACCTCGTGGCCCCGTTCATTCCGTGCCACCGCGTGGTGGCATCGAACGGGCTGGGCGGCTACGGATACGGCCTCGACATCAAGATCGCCCTGCTCGAGCACGAGGGCGTACTGCTCTAGCCTGAGATGGTGAGTTTCGACCGCAACCCCATGGGCACCGTCGTCGACGATGTCGCCGATGCGATCCTGCTGGCACGTGCCGAGGGCCGTTGTCTGGAAGCGCCGTACGGCGGCAGCCCGCTCGACGCCGAACAGGCGTATGCCGTGCAGCACCGGGTCGTCGCAGCGCGGCTGGCGCGTGGTGAGCGGATCGTCGGCTGGAAGCTCGGCTACACGTCCGCAGTGATGCGTGAGCAGATGGGTATCGTCGAGCCGAACTTCGGGCCGCTGACCGATGCGATGCTGCTGGCCGACGGGGCATCGGTGCCGACGGCAGCCAGGCAGCCGAAAGTCGAGCCGGAGATTGCTCTTGTCCTCGGCCGTGATGTCCCCAATTCGATGGACGCCGTCGGCATCCGGTCATGTGTTGCGCGTGCGCATGCGGCCCTGGAGATC
>CAIVQM010000431.1 GCA_903908025.1 uncultured bacterium | reverse complement strand
CGCGATGTCGCAGATCGCTCCCTGACGGCCTGGGCGGCGGGGGAGGCCTGTGTGTTCCCCGACCGGTTCGCCGAGCTCGTTCACGAGCAGCTTCAGACCGACATCGATGCGCTCCTGGACGATCCGGGCCGCGTGATGACCGACCTCGTGCAGCGGTACGCCTCGGGCGGCTAGGCGCACGACCACGGCGCAGCCATTTGACCGGTGGCTACTCGGCAGGCTCATCTAGTCATATGACTGGTCAGGGAAATGACTTGACTGGTCATCTGGTCATGTGCCATGCTTCGAGGGCGGGAGAGCGGAAACGCCCGTTTAGGTGCCAAATCGACCTGACCGTTTGCTCGGTCAAGTCAACTGAACAGTCAAGATCCGCTGGTGGCCGCTCGGTCATCACGGAGGCAGGGAAGACGGCCGACCGGCCGTCGACAGCCAGGAGGCAGGACATGGACGACACGCGCCGCACCGACGAAGCCGAGGCAACGTCAAGCGCCCGTTACCAGCGCCGTCGCGACGACGTCATGAACTCCCGGGCGATGCTCGACATCGTCCGCTTCCTCATGACCCGCCCGACCTGCGACCAGATCTCCCAGCATCTGGTCCTCAACCTCCTCAACGAGCACAAGCCGCGCGCTGCGGTGATCTCGCTGTTCGGAGCGGATGGCTCGCTGCACGCCGTGGGCGCCTTCGGAATGTCGCCCCAGTCGCTCGAGGCATACAAGACCCTGTCGTTGTGGGACTCGTCCCCGATGAGCGACGCGGTCCGCACCGGTGAGGCGGTCATCCTCGACTCCGTCGAGATGGTCGAGGAGCGCTACCCGTGGATGGGAAGCAAGGAAACTCCATACGAGCCAATGGCTGTTTGGCCACTGAGCCTGCCCAGTCAGCGAGTTGGCGCCGTGCAACTGACGTTCACGGCGACCCCCGAAGAAGAGTCCCTCCGCGCTGATGCCACCGGGGTCGCGGCCGTTCTTGCCCTCTATCTGTCGCTGCTGACCAGCGTCGCGGCCAGCCCGGACAAGGCGGTGTCGAGCCTCGAGCGCGACGACCGCAACGGCGGCTTCCCCGTCACGAGCCTGTCCCTCGTCGAGGGCGTGGGTGCCGACGACGGCGCTGCGCACGCTGCTCGCCGACCGGCTCCGGGCGTCCTGTCGGACCGGCAGCTGCGCATCCTGGGCCTGATGGCCAAGGGCCTCACGAACTCCCAGATCTCCAAGCGGGTGGGCTTCAGTGAGTCCACTGTCCGCCAGGAGACCATGGCGATCTACCGCTTCTTCGGCGTCGGGGGGCGCAGGGAAGCGGTTCGGCTGGCCGGCATGAGGGGCATGCTGGACGCCAATGTCGGCTGATTCTTAGCCGACCACTAGGGGGACAACTCACCGGTTATCCGGTGAGTTGTCCTGTTATCCGGTCAATGAACACCCTTTACGATCAAATGACCGAATTGTCATTGAATTGGTATTCCCTTTACCTCCACGCTGGGGCATTCGTAATCCGTCTGTCCCTATTGGGGGTTCTGATATGAGTCGAACTAAGAAGTCGAAGGCCGGTGCCAGCTTCAAGGTGCTGGCGCTGCTCGCTTCGCTGAGCATGATCCTGGCGGGCTTCGCCGCCGGTCTGATGGCCTCACCGGCCTCGGCCGTTGATGTCGATGGCGCACAGATCTGGATCTGTCACGATGTCGAGGGGCAGGGTGAGACGGGGCTCGGTTACAACCTCATCCAGATCAGCGAGAACGCCTGGAAGGACAACGGGCACAACGGCGACAAGGGTGACTTTGCGGCGAAGCAGTACCGCCCGGGTAGCGAGAAGTCCTCCTACTCGTGCGACAAGGACGTGGTCTGGGACGAGTGCAAGAAGATCGAGGGCAACCAGCCCAAGGGCACAGACTGCTCGGCCGGCCCGACGGGTCCCAAGGGTCCCCAGGGTGCGAAGGGTCCGGTCGGCTTCGAGGGTCCGGAGGGCCCGACGGGTCCCAAGGGCGCGACGGGAGACACTGGCCCGGCGTGGGACTCCGAGGAGTGCTGGGACTTGCAACTCGGGTCTGTCGGCTTCCGAGAGAACGATGACGTGAAGCAGGGTCCGCAGGGCCCCGTGGGCCCGACGGGTGACACCGGCCCGCGTGGTCCCGTTGGAGCCACCGGCCCGACCGGCCCTCAGGGCGTAACCGGCGAGGCCGGCCCCTGTGGCAGCGACGAAATCGTGATCTGCGATTCAGCGGAGTCGACCTCCAAGTCCGGAAGCCGCAGTGAGGACAAGGTCGGACCGACCGGACCGCAGGGTCCGAAGGGTGACACTGGCCCCGCCGGAAATGAGGGTCCGATGGGTGCTACCGGCCCGACCGGTCCGCCCGGTGACACGGGTGACCGGGGTGAGGATCGTCCTTGCGTCCAGCCGGATGAGCCGCTTGTTGACATCTCGCTGAACTGCGCCACGGGCATCGTTTCGGTGGATGTGTCCAACCTGCCGGACTGGACCGTCGTGACCATCGAGATCGACGGCAGCACAGTGTTCGACGAGGAGGTTGAGGGCTCGAGCCTGAACTTCGACTCGGATCCGTTGTCGGCCACGACCGGCCACTCGGTGATCGTGACGCTCGACTACGAGGAGGACGGGAAGGATGTCTTCACGAAGGACTTCGCCGCCTGTGAGCCGGTCGTACCGCCGATCACACCGCAGGGTGGGCCGGCTCCGGTGAAGGACTTCTGCCCGAACCTGGATGGCGTGCAGTGGGAGAACTTCGACTGCAACACCGGTCAGCCGGCTGCAGTAGTTGAGGCCGCCACGGTTGTTGCTCCCGCCGTGGTTGCCCCTCCTGAGGCCGCCGCGGTAACTGCTCCGGCAGCGGCGACGGTTGCGGTTCCGGCAGCTGCCACTGTGCCGGCCTCTGTGCCTGCTGGTGACGGCTCGCAGGCTCCCGGCCTGCCGATGTGGGCCCTCGCGATGATCGCGGTGGGTGTGCTCGGCGCAGGGTTCGCTGGGAAGTCGATCCTGGCAGCCCGCAAGTAGGGCAGGGATATACGCGAGACCCCATGTCGATCTGATCGGCGGACGGAAGGACCCGGCCCGCGCATGCGGACCGGGGCCTTCCGTCCGAAGCCCTCGGTCGCAGCGTTTCTGGTGTCTTAGGGGGAAGCCAGGGCCTGTGAGCCCGTTTATCCGGACAATGAACGCTGTCTATGGGCAATTGACCGGATCTACGTTGATTTTGCCTTCCTCTTACCTTCACTCTTGGGCAGTCGTAATCCGTCTTTCCAATGCTGGGGGTTTGCAATGAGTCAACACAAGACTGCGAAGGCAGGTGCCAGCTTCAAGGTGCTGGCCCTGATCGCTTCGCTGAGCATGATCATGGCCGGACTGCTGGGCGTCACCGTGGCGTCCACCGCGTCCGCCGCCGTTGTGGCCTCGAAGCATGGGCCGGAGAAGCACCATGGTGATCACAACACCAAGGAGAGCTGCGAGCACGACGGCGGCTCCTGGACCGAGGGTTGCGGTGACTCGGAGCAGGAAAGCTGCGAGAACGAGGCTGGCGGCGAGCACCATTGGGTGACGGAGGACGACACGGCCTGGAAGTGTGAAGGCCCGACCGGCGCCACAGGCCCTACAGGCCCCACGGGTGCTACCGGTGCTACCGGCCCGACCGGTGCTACCGGTGCTACCGGCCCGACCGGCCCGGCATGGGATGCGTGTGAGCCCGTCCTTCTGGGTGCACGAATCGCCTACCGGGGCGAGCACGAAGGCCACAAGGGCCCGACCGGCCCGACGGGCCCGACCGGTGCGACCGGTGCG
>CAIVQM010000430.1 GCA_903908025.1 uncultured bacterium | reverse complement strand
GGGCTTCATGGCGCGTATGCGGCTTGGGTGCGGGCAGGTGCACCTTGCGTAGAGCGAAGGGCAGAACGAGTACCGGAACGATCGCTCCGGCGAAGAAGGTCACCGCCATCCAGCCGAGATACGTGCCGTCGAGCCGGTCGACCGCATGTTGAGGTCCCCAGAAGGGCGGGTCGATGATCATCCAGGCCATGAAGATCGGCACCAGCAGGGTGGCTCGATCGAGGCCGAATCGCGACATGCGTCCGACCACCAGGCACATGATCGCCATGAGCGCAGCCCCCGTGATCGGCGTCGAGCCCGCCACGATCGCCACCGGGGTGAGAAGCGCCATGACGAATGCCGTCATGACCGCCACCTCGACACCGCCGACCCAGACTGCCGTAATTCCGGCGATGCTGGCCGCCGTCGCCCAGGTCGTCGCTGACTCCTTGGTGATCCCGTACAGGATGAGAGTCGGGATCATGCCGAGCAGGATCAGGGCCGTGGCAATGGCCACCCGCCTGCCGAGCTTCGCGTAGAGGGGCCGCTGCGCATGGCCGGGCGCAGTGGACGGATTCGCGGGTGACGTCATCGGAGAACCCTAGCGACTGTGATGACCGCCTATGCTCCGGTGATGGTTGATTACCCCGCTCTGCGCAGCGATTCCGCGGCACTCCTCAGCACCGACGTCACGGCTGCTGGACTCTTCGTCATCGACATTGGCTGGGTTGCCCCGGCCGCGGGTGGAGTGACCGGCGCGGTCGCGGGTGACGTCGCCGCAACCGCCCTGGGCCTCGACGGTGGACTGGCCGACGGTCTCGCCCAGGGTGCCGGATACGTCGCTGGGCAACACGCCGTCTACCAAGGTGCCGCCGACGCCGCGGGCGTCACGCCGGTGATGGTGCTGGCCGTCACGCCCATTGAGTTCGTGCTGATGGGATGGCAGGGGAATATCCGTTCGGGGAGCGGCCCGGCGACAGTGTTCGCGCGCTTCCCGCGCGCGACCTCAACCGTCACGTCGACGAAGTCCGGGCCTACCCGACACATCGTGCTGACCGAGGGCAGCGTCGAAGCCAAGATCCGGTGCAACCTCGGCCTCTTCGCGCCGGGAAAGAAGGAGATGCGCGAGGTCCTCTCCGCTCTCGGAGTCGACTAACCAGCGCAGTCACACGCGCTAGCACGGCCGGTCCATGTCATAGAGTCGAAACATCTCACGCGACGTTGTCATCATGTCCGGAGGCGACGCCGTCTCACCATTCACCACCCCAGGGGCTGCCTGTGGAAGCGGACTGGCCGCTGGTAGCACCGATCCCAGCAGTTTCGCCGCGTTCGGTGACCAACCCGAAGTGCTGGGCCTTCGGCGAGATTCCCGACTCCGCACTCATGGGGCAGGAATTCACCACCAAGTTCGCCACCGAGTTTAAGACCGGGGTGGGAGAGGGAGACTTGGGCCTCGCCCAGGAGAACACGTATCACTACCTCGTGGGCGAACGCCGCTGGAACGACTTCCCGATCGGCGCACTCGACGACATCCCGGTCTACACAGTCGGCGGCACCTACTTCGAAGCAGACGGCGGCGACCCGGAGCTGTGGCCCAATGACGGGTGAGTGACACGATTCAGCGCACTGGCCGAGGGCCTGCCTCCCCAGGTCGCTCCCCGTCACACCTCGGCATCCTTCGCCGTCACGCACAGCATCTTCATCGCCGACCTCATCAAGCAGCCCGGGGAGACCGGGATGACATGGAATCCCGAGGTGCTCGCATCCGTCGAGGGCTTACTCGTGAGCCTGCAGGGGGTCCGGGGAGCCGCCCCGGCATCCGCAAGCACCCTCTCACTAGCATCGACGCATGAGAATCGCCTTCCGAGCCGCTGCTGTCCTGGTGACCACATTCGCCCTGATCGGCGTGGCCGTTCCCGCCCACGCTCATTCGAACAAGGGCGTCACGACAGTGACCGTCTACCACGAGCCGGTCACCACCACGAGTGTCACAGGCACCGGACTTGACACCGTCCGAACCTTCTTCGCTCCGACGGCGGTCAACGGCAAGGCGGCCAACGGGCAGTACCTCACCGGCACCCTCACCACGATCACCTTGGGCCTCCCGGGCGACCAGGAGGTTCGTGCGTCGAATCTGATCTTCGTATTCGGCAGCATCGAGAACCAGCTCGTCGTCGGCGGCGCATCGCTCTACCCGGCGGGCGGTGCCACCCTCGCCGTAGGAGCCAAGGTCATCCGGCCCGTCATCGGCGGTTCTGGTATCTACGCTGGAGCGGCCGGGCAGGCCATCTCGACCAACCTCGGTGTCGACGGCTGGACACACGTCTTCAAGATCCGCATCCCGTAGGTCCCTTCACCACCGCTTCGCGCGGCCAGCATCCACATGATGCCACTGAGCACTCCCACACCCTCCGAAAGAGGCTGACCCCGTCCCACATTGAATCTGGGGACGGGGTCAGCCGTGTTCCTGCTGGGGGCAATGCACCCCCCACTACTTACTCAGTGCGTGAACCTGTCATCCGGATACTGATTGCGCCCAGTGCACCGGCGATCAGCATCGCGAGCGCCCACACCGGCACTCCCGAGGCCGGAGCCGACGATCCGTCACCGGCCGGGACTGCCGACGGCAGGGTTGCCGCCTGCGGCACCGTCACGGTCGCCGGTGCCGGAGCGGCCACCGTCGCTGCCGCTGGCACAGCTACCACGGCAGGCACATCGACAACTGCCGGGGCAACCACTGCCGGAGCAACCACTGCCGGAGGTACCTCGGTCGTCACCGTCGTGGTGCCACCGCAATCAGTGGTGCAGGCGGGCGGCGGGGGCGTGCACGAGACGGAATCCGTCTCCACCGTCAACCACTCACGCGTCTCCCCGTCGTAACCCGCCTGCAGCTGCATCGTGTGCTCGCCATCGGTGAAACTGGTCGGGCCGTTTCCTGACCACGCGCCGTCCACCATGACCTCGCCATCGGTGACCACCTCACCGTCTACCGTCACCCGAACGTCGTAGTTATCGAGGTAGTCCGTCAGTGACGCGGTCCAGCCTGACGTGCACGTGAGAACCGCACTGGCCTGCCCGCAGTCCACTCCATCATCGAAGATGACGTCCTCATATTCAGACGGGCCGAAGACCGTTACCTCAACATAATCCTGGCTCCCCAAGGGGCCCGATGCGTAGTGGTAGGGATCGGTGACGGGGGCCCTGAACACGAGCCGGTCATTCTCGTCCTGGATGTAGTTGCCAGCGTCGATGGTCACCGTGTAGCCCTCGGGGTAGCCGCTCAGGTCCACCGTCACGCCCGCCTCGCAGGTCAGCGTGACCGTGTTCGTCGGCTCGATCGCGTCCGGGAAGCAGAGTTCGCCAACCAGGTGGGTGCCGGCCGCACACGTCGGGTCCGCCGCCTCCGGTGTCCCGTTCATCGTGCAGATGTGGGAGACGACATAGTCCCACTCCTCGGAGCCGAACATGCAGTTGTAGGTCGTCGGCCCTGGGGTCGGACGCACCTCAAGTTCGAGGGCGTCGTTCTCGCATTCGTTTTCGATTGGGTCCAACGTGTAACCCGTCGGGCACGTCGGCGCACCCGGCACCTCATTCGCCGGCCGAGTCATGACGACTGTTCCGACACACGACACGCCATTCAAGGTCCACGTGGTCGTAGTCGTGATGCCGCCCGTGGGACCGACGATTTGGACGGCCGGACAGGTCGGTGGCACCCCGGGGGCGGCGGCGGCGGGGGACGCCAGGCCCACCCCTACCAGCCCGATGAGCAGCAGGCTGAGCGAGGCGATCAGCGCCAGCGCCTTGCCTCCCGTGGAGGCCGGCCTTCGTGCACCTGCTCCAGCCGGTGCAAGGTTCCGCGATTTCCTGATCATGGGTATCCCCCAGGGATTGAGTGCCGATTGCGGACTCACTCACAGTTATGGCAAGGCTTCCCTTTGGCAAACGTGACCTAGGGTTTTCCCTAGGTCACTCACCAGTTGTGGGCGATAAGTCCGAATGATCACACGATGAGGCGCCCTCAGGCCGAGTACGTGACGCGGCCGTCCATCATCGTGAGCACGACCGGGACGGAGTGGATCTCCTCTGGCGCGACGTCGAAGAGGTCACGGGCGAGCACGACGAGATCCGCCTGCTTGCCTACCTCGATGGAGCCGATGCGGTCCTCCATCCGCAACTGGTAGGCACCATTGATCGTGTAGCCGATGAGCGCCTCCTGAAGTCCGATGCACTGTCGCTCGACGAGCGGCACGTCGTCAGGGAATCCCGGACGCTTTCGGGTCAGCAGCGACTCGATCTGGATGAGTGGCGCGATCTCCGGGATATCGACGCCGGGGATATCGGCGCC
>CAIVQM010000429.1 GCA_903908025.1 uncultured bacterium | reverse complement strand
CGTCGAGAATGACCCTTTCACTCTGACCACCATCGTGAGTTCGCTCCAGTTCCAACGGATCTTCGTCGCCGGTCAGGCACTCACGGCGCGCGATGCCCTCGCCCTCCAACCGACAATCGACGCCGAAGTCGCCCTCATCGACCTCGACCTCGGGGTGGGGCCTACCGGCATCGACCTCGCCCACGCCCTGCGCGCCCATCAGCCGGAGATCGGCCTCGTCATCCTCTCGACATTCCGCGACCCGCGGCTGCTCGCTCCCGGCATGCCCAAGCCACCGGCCGGCACCGCGTATCTGAGCAAGGGCGACATCAACGACTTCACCGTCGTCGCCTCCCAGGTCGTGCAGGCTGCCCGTGAACCACTGAAGCCGCGGGCGACGCCGGCCAATGAACTGCCGCAGTTGACGGAGGCGCAGGTCGACGTCCTTCGGCTGGTTGCCGATGGCCAGAGCACGCAAGCGATCGCGGAGGCGAGGAACGTCAGCACGAAGGCCGTCGAGCAGACGATCTCCCGGCTGTGCCAACTCCTCGACGTGCCGAGAGACAGCCAGCGCAACCAGCGCGTTCGGCTGGCGCGTGCCTTCCTCGAGCTGACCGGCAAGGTCGAAGAGGACGGCGGGTGACGGGTCGGCCGCGCAGTCGGTGGGACCTCATCGGCAGCCGCCGTTCCCTCGGACTGACCGCGTTTCTCGTCACGGCACCGATCGGCTTCTTCGCCGCTGGCACTGCCACCCGCGAGCCATTCGCCTCGACGCAGGTGCTGCTTTCCTGGTGCGTGATCGGGGTGCTGTCGCAGCTGGTGCTGGGTGCTGTGCTCTTCGTGGGCTACGTGATCGTGGGCGACCGGAACGGACGCAAGCCGTCGACCCGAGCGATGGTGATCGCTTTCGTCCTGCTGGCGGCGGCCGCACGCGGCGTCGTGATCGCGATCCTGCCCGCGATGTGGGATCTCAGCACTACGGCCACGCCCGCGGTGCGCATCGGCTCGTCCGCTGTCATCTTCGGCCTGTGGTTGATGATCATCGGCGCAGCCCTGGCCGCCAACGATCAGTACCGCGCCAATGTCAGCAGGCTGCTCGATGAACTCGTCACCCGCGAGTTGGCCGAACGCCTGCTCGACGAGGCGCAAGCCGACGTGCATACGACGCGTGCGCTGCAGCGCATTGCCGAGACGTCGTCGCATGTGACACGGGTGCTCGACGACTCCGCCGTCGCGGCCGATTCGGCCCGGACGGCGGCGCTCGTGCAGCAGGAGATCGAGGAACGGCTCCGTCCGCTGAGTCACGAGATGTGGTTCAGCCCGGCCCCGCAGCTGGATGCCCCGGACCGCGCTCGCCCCTTCCTCCTGCGCGTGCTCGCGACACCCGTGCCGTTCGGGCGGGCCCTCCCGCTCATGACGGGCCTGCTTGTCCTGAACTCGCTTGTCTGGCACGGCGGTTCGCTCGGGCTGTTGCAGGGCCTGACCGCGGCGGCCGTTACGGCTCTCATCGTGGTGCCGTTCACCCTGTGGGGTGGTGCGCATCGCATGGCTGCGAACGCGGTGATGTACCTCCTCCTCTTCCTGCTGCCTGCCGAGTTGGCCCATCGCGCGATGGAGTTCGCCACGGGTGTGCCGCAGCGAGAGCCCGCCGCCCTCGCGTTGGCAGTCGGCATCCCCCTCGCGTTCTTCATCGGTGCCATGGGTCACACCGTCATCGCCGACCGCCAGGCCACGATGACGAGCCTGCGTGCCAGCATCGCGGCGCCCATGTGGGACGAGCACCTCGGCACTCTGGAGCGTCGTTCGGCCGAGTCGGATGCCGCGACCTTCCTGCATAACACCATCCAGTCCCGCCTCTTCGCGGCCGCCCTCCAACTGGAGAACGCAGCCGCGGCAAACGACCCCGAGGGTGCCGAGCGGGCGATCGCGCAGGCACGGGAGGCTGTGGCCATGACCGGAATGTCCGAGCGCGGCTCAGCGCCGATGCATCCGTTGATGCGGCTCGACCAGATCGCCGTGGCGTGGCAGGGCATCGCGACAATCGACCTGCAGGTGTCCGACGACGTCACGGCCGGCGCCGGCTGGCAGATCGCGGCCGACGTGATCGAGGAGGCCGTCGCCAACTCGATCCGGCACGGCGGTGCGTCTCACATCACGGTGACCTGCCATGAGGTCGACGGCGTCATCGACGTCACGGTCGAGGACAACGGGTTCATGAGCGACGACCCGTCGGGCACGGGCCTGGGACTCACCTGGCTGGATGCCGCCACGGGCGGCGACTGGAGCCTCACCCCGGCCGACTCCGGCACGACGCTGAGCCTGCGCATCCGCGCCTAGCGGCCCACAGTCTTAGAGGCGACCTAGGGAAAACCCTATGCCTCATTTTACTTAGGCAAGGTTGCCCTTCACTGTGGCACTCGTTCACCGTTGCTCCGTCCGCAGGCAGGCCGAGAGACGTACGGGAACCGGTGCCTAGGAACGCCGTGGGCCCGGAACCGTCGATCGAGTTCTGCCTGCGGACGGAGCGCATTTCGCTCATTCCTAGGGAGCCCCATGAGTCCACGTACCACCTCGAATCGACGGACATCGCTGCGCGTGCGCGCGATGTCCATGATTGCCAGTGTCGCGATGATCGCGACGGGCGTGGCCGTGGCGAATGCTCCGGCGGCCTCTGCCGTGCCCCCGCCACTCCCCTCGTCTTCACGGACAACGTGCTCATCGGCACCTCGACCACTTTCTCAGCGAGTCCCGGAGTCCTGCACGTTGTCGAGCGCAACACCTGGTAAATTAGCTGCTTCGTCACCTGTTATGATTTCCTGCTTCGTCACGTTTGAGAAATAACTTGTTTCGTCACTTGTGAGAAATAGCGTCACCTGGAAGAAATGTCTTTCTTAGT
>CAIVQM010000428.1 GCA_903908025.1 uncultured bacterium | reverse complement strand
TCGTCCAGGTCATCATCAGCGTCATCTCGATGCTGAGTTCCGCCACCAACAAGCGCGCGGAGGGGCTCGGCAGCCTGTGGGACGTCGGGGCCATGTATGCGCTCAGCGTCACGGTCTTCACGTTCGTCTATGTGTACCTCGACCTGATCACCCCAGGTGGTGCCTTCGTGTGGCCGGGGCGCGAGGGTGAGCCGGCCCCCACTCCCAACCTGATCGACTACATCTTCATCTCCCTCAACGTGAACTCCACGTACGGCCCAACATCCGAGGCCGTGATGTCCCGGCCCACGAAGCTCATCATGGGCATGCAGGTGCTCCTCGCCATCCTGATGCTGACGGTGCTCATCTCCCGCGCCGTCGCGGCAACAACCTCCTAGCCGGCACCGTCAGCAGATCGGCGGCAAGACACGGTTCGCCTGCGCTGCAGCGGTGGCACGCGTCGTCGCCCGATCAGTGACCGGCTCAGCCGGTCGTCCGATCAGCAGCATGACGAGTCCGATCAGGACCGATGTCCTACGGGTTTGCGGACGTGATTCAGGGTCTTGCGGTTGCATGACGTCTCCATTCGGGCACAGGTGATCGACCCGTGCCGGGATGAGTGCCAGATAGGTGATGACGGACCGCCACGCCAATGTGAGGAGTGCGCGAGACGCCGGGAGCAGTTGCGTGGTGTGCAACGTGAACCGTCGAGCGAGGGGCTCTTACGGGTGCGCTAGTCCGCGGAGGGACGCGCGCGACAGGGGGAGGCTAGGACCTGTAGCCCTTGGTATTCATCATGAATAGCCCCGATCTGTCGCTGTCACGATCACTGATCGGATCGTGAGATTCGGACATTAGTCGCAATTGACCTACTAGCGCAAGTAGCTGTTCTTCAACCACGGCCCAGCACTCGACGCAGTCGCGTGAGAATCCCTACGCGCACCACCGGCTCGCGAGACGCGCGCACGGCACCACCCATTCCGCTGACGATCGCTTCGTATGTCGCACGCGGAATGATTGCTCCTTCGCGACGCACGGCATGCGCGTGCACGGCAAGGACTCGGTCGCGACGCACCCAGCTCTCGCGACCCTCCCGATCCCACGGCCCGGTTCCGATCGAGATCCAACCCCGATCACCGTCATGGTCCCGGCTGGACAGCATCAAGGCAACGAGTCGGCTGTCGTCAGCCCGCCCGATCACGGCGACGGGACGGTCCTTGCCAATACTCGAGTCCTCCTCGAACGCCACCCAGGTCCAGACGATCTCGCCCGGATCGGCATCGCGATCGAGTTCCGGGCTGTACTCCCAACTGATCGAGCCGGCGTAGGTCTGCGCGCCGCCCCGTTCGGGGGCGGGCTCGCCGGCCGATGCCGCTGAAGACATGGCCGGACGTTAGCAGGGCGTCGACCACGAGGGCCATGTAAAGCATATTTGACACGCAGTCCGATCTACTTTACATTCGTGATGTCAAAGATTCTTTACAGAGGAGTGACCGTGTCTTATCAGGAGAAGAACCAGTGGGTCTTCGGGGTGGTGACCGTGCTGTCCTTCGCGGTCTACGCGCTGATCATCATCAGCCGCGCGCAGGACGTTCCGCTGGTCGAGGTCGCCTACGCCTGGCCGATGGTGTGGACCGTCATCGCAGCGATTCTCGCGAACATCATCCTGATGATCATCGTGTCCGTCGCCACCCGCGACCGCGGTCAGAAGGATGAGCGCGATCAGGAGATCAACAGACGCGGCGAGCACATCGGCATGTCGATGGTGGTCGTCGGAAGTGTCGGCGCCCTGATCATGTCGATGCTGGAACTCGAGTACTTCTGGATCGCGAACGTCATCTACCTGTGCTTCGTGCTGTCCGCGCTTCTGGGCACTGTCGCGAAGCTCGTCGCCTACCGACGAGGCTTCGTCGGATGGTGAAGTCGACGAACGTCACGAACTCCATTCGCGCCCTTCGTTTCGCACACGGCGAGATGACGCAGGCCGACCTCGCCCAGCGCGTCGGCGTCACCCGGCAGACGATCATCGCGATCGAGCAGGGTCGCTACTCACCCTCCCTCGAGATGGCCTTCCAGATCTCCCGCGCATTTGCGGTTCCCCTCGATGACGTATTCCAGTACCCCGATACTGAAAGGCAGTTGCCATGAAGGCGATGACACAGGACAAGTACGGCTCAGCCGACGTCCTCAATCTGCGGGAAACCGACACGCCACGCATCGGCGACAAGGACGTACTGGTGCGAGTCCGCGCAGCAGGCGTCGACCCAGGGGTGTGGCACCTCATGACTGGCCGGCCCTACCTCGTGCGCGCCATGGGGTTCGGCCTCACGAAGCCCAAGGTCGCCGTTCGCGGCCGCGACGTCTCGGGGATCGTCGAGGCGGTGGGGGTTGCCGTCACCCGCTTCCAGCCCGGCGACGAGGTCTACGGCACGTGCGAGAGCGGCTCCTTCGCCGAGTTCGCCACTGCGCCCGAGGCGCAGTTGTCCACCAAGCCCGCCAATCTCACTTTCGCCCAGGCCGCTGTCACGCCGATCTCTGGCGTTACCGCGCTCCAGGCGGTTCGTGACAGCGGCCGCGTTCAGCCCGGCCAGGAGGTGCTCGTCATCGGTGCCGCTGGCGGTGTCGGATCGTTCGCCGTGCAGATTGCCAAGTCGATGGGTGCGCGCGTCACCGGTGTCTGTAGCACCGCGAAGGCCAGCGTGGTCCGAACCCTCGGCGCTGACGACGTCATCGACTACACGGCAGAGGAGATCACCTCCAACGGCCGGCAATACGACGTCATCATCGACACGGCGGGCAACCGCCCGCTGTCACTTCTGCGACGGGCGCTCACACCGAAGGGAACCCTTGTCCTGGTGGGCGGCGAGCACGGTGGCGGCCCGATGCTGGGCGGGTTCGAGCGCCAACTCATGGCGCCACTCGTCTCGGTCTTCGTCGGCCAGCGACTCACCGGACTGGTGGCCAAGGAAGGAGCAGAGGAACTCTCGAGTCTGACGCAATTGATCGAGGCTGGCGACGTGACACCGCTGCTCGATCAGACCTACCCGCTTGCCCAGACTCCGGAAGCCATCCGGCAAATCGAGGCCGGCCATGCGTGCGGCAAAGTGGCGATCTCGATCTGACGTTTCTCGATCCGAGCCGATGAAGGGGGCCACTGTCGTGGGAGCATCAGCCTGTGACCACCGCCAGCCCGGCTCCGACGAGCAAGTCAGCACTCGCGGGAGTGCCAGCGAAGGCAGGCATCATCCTGGCGACGCTGATCGCCGGCGCCATTGTCGCGAACATCAATACCTCAATCTCCAACGTCGCCCTCCCCTCCATCGGCCGAGCGCTCGACGCAACAGACACTCAACTCACCGCCATCACGGATGCCTACCAGTTGGGGATCGCCGCCACCGTCCTGTACTTAGGCGCGGTCGGTGACCGCTACGGCCGCAAGAAGCTGCTGCTGATCGGTGCCGCCCTGTGTGTGCCGTTCTCCATCCTGTCCGCGATGTCGACGAGCGCAACGATGCTCATCGCTGCGCAGATCGCCGTCGGCATCTCCTGCGGCATGCTCTATCCGACGACGCTCTCGCTCATCGCCTCACTGTGGAGCGGTCCCCCGAAGACCCGGGCAATCTCGCTGTGGACGGGCATCGGCACCGGCACATCGGTCATCGGCCCGATCCTCGGCGGTTGGATGCTCGGCTCGCTGTGGTGGGGGTCGGTCTTCCTCATCACCGTTCCCGTCGCCATCGTCGTCTTCGTCGTCGGTTTCATCGTCCTGCCCAAGAAGGGTGGCGAGGTCCGCGACCCGGTCGACCATCCCGGCGGCGGACTCAGCGTGGTGATGATCTCGTCCTTCGTCCTTGGCATCGTCCTTCTCCCGCAGGGATTCACGCCCGTCATCGGGATTCTCTTCGGCGTGACACTGGTTTCCGGACTGCTCTTCGTCCTGCGTGAGCGACGGGCACCCAACCCGCTGTTCGACCTCAAGGCCGCGTCGATCCCGACCTTCTGGGTCGCGTTCGTCGTTGGGCTGGTCGCCTTCGGCGCCCTCGTAGGCGGAATGTTCATCGGCCAGCAGTTCACCCAGAACGTCCTGCACGAGACCCCGCTTACCGCTGTGCTGCTGACACTGGGACTCGCCGTCGGGATGATGCCCGCCTCGATCATCGCCGGCAATGTCATCGAGGCCAAGGGCACCCGACTGCCGTTCATGGTCGGGCTCGGCGTCGTGGCCGTCGGTTTCGTGGAGATGCTCATCTTCTGGCAGCCCGGCGCGAACCTCGTCTGGGTGGTCGTCGCCTATCTGCTGCTCGGGATCGGTATCGGCTTCTCGTCGACCGCTGCGATGCGCTCGCTGAGCATGTCGCTCCCCATCAGCAAGGCCGGCATGAGTTCGGGTTCCGCCGACCTCACGAAGGACCTCGGCGGTGCGGTGTTCCAGGCCTTACTCGGTACCTTGCTCGCGATCGCCTACAGCCAGTACTTCGTCAAGGCGTTTGCCACGCTGCCGCCCGACCAGGCACAGGCGCTGGGCAAGACGGCGGCCGTCCAGATCGCCTCGTCGTACGAAGGCGCCGAGGCCGTCGCCGCGACGATGTCGAGCGCCAACGCAGCTGAGCTCATCAACGCCGCCCAGCAGGCGTTCACCGAGGGCAAGGCGGCGGCAATCGGCGTGGCTATCGCCTCAGTCGTGATCGGATTCGTGCTCGTGTGGTGGAAGTACCCGCACTTCAACGAGGAGAAGTCCCTCTTTGCCGAGGTAGCAGCAGAGCCGTCCGACCAGGCCCCAGTGGGGCACTGACCGGACGGCTCGTCAGCTTGCTGTGACCGTCAGAGACGGACGGGTTCAGGCCTTGTCGTCGGCCTTCTCCTCGGCTTCGGCTTCCTTCGCGGCAGCCTTGATGTCGGCCGCGACGACGTTGTCGACTGCGGACTCGACGACGCGGTTGGCCTTGTCGAGGGCCTTGCGGATCTCGACGACCGCGGGGTCGGACACGAGGGCGATGATGCCGGAGTGGCCGGGCGCGATGGCGTCCTGAAGCTCCTCTGCAAGCTCCTTCTTGTGGTGCAGTTCGCGCACCTTGCCCGTCGCCGCGCCAGCAGCGCCAAGCACAATCGCGCTGCCAATGATCGACGGCGGGAAGATGACGCCGAGCACGACACCGCCGACGACGCCCCAGCCGAGGCCGCGACGCGTGCTGTGATCCGTGGTCTTCTGGACCTCCAGCGTGCCATCGTCCTCGCGCTTGACGACGATGACGCTCTCGATCTCCAGGTGCCGGCCGTCTTCGACCGACTTCAGCAACTCGTAGGCATCCCAGGCGGCCTGGGTGTCGTCGAAGTCGGCGACGAGCAGGGTGTAGGCGCCATCGCTGACAGCGACAGCCTCGATGTTCATGTCCTCGGACATTGGTGCTCCTTCAGGTAGTCGATGTGGAGGGGTGTAAGCGGTGCATTGACGTACGGGTCAGGCCTTCTTCACAACACTGGACTTGAGCATCATCGGACCGAACCCATCGACCTTGCAGTCGATGTCATGGTCCCCCGATCCCTCGACCAGTCGGATACCGCGCACCTTGGTGCCGACCTTGATCGACGTCGCACTGCCCTTGACCTTGAGGTCCTTGACGATGATGACGTCGTCGCCGTCTGCCAGCGGGTTCCCTACCGCGTCCCGAACCACGTGGCCGATCGGCCCGTCGTCCGTGGCGCCGACCGCCCACTCGTGCGCACACTCCGGGCAGACCATGAGCCCGCCCAGTTCATAGGTGAACTCACATGCGCACTCAGGACAGGGCGGGGTATCACTCACGGCCGCACGCTATCGCCCACCCCGGAAGGCACCGAGGGTAGGGAGGCCCTCAGCGTGCGGAGAGGGCGAGGGCCGAAGTGAAGGCAGCGACGACCTCGTCCTTGCTCCACGGCACAGGCGACTGCGTGATGAAGAAGTCAGCGAGCGCGAGGTCGGACAGTTGGTCGATATCGGCCTCGGTGATCCCCAGGCTGCCGAGCACGGGGAAGTCCAGTTGAGCGAGCACCCGCTGAACGGCGCGCACCGCACGCGACCCGTCCTTGCTGCCATCGTCCGGCTCGCCCATCGCATCGGCCACCCGCTCGAGCTGCTCGGGCACGTGCATGCGCTCGCGGTCCAGTGTCTCGACGAGGACGAGGCCGATGGTCAGACCATGCGGAACATGCTTGAGGCCGCCGATGGCCTGACCGAGGGAGTGCTCGGCCGTGCAATCGGAGATGTTCATCGTGAGCCCGGCCATCATGCTGCCGCACGACATTGCCGCGCGGGCGGCAGCGTCGGTGCCGTCGCGGTATGCGGCGACGATGCCCGGCGTCATCATGCGGATCGCCTCAAGCGCGATGGCGTCGCCGATCGGGGTGCTGCACTTGGCGACCATGCCCGCGATCGCCTGCGCGAGCGCGTCGATGCCGGTGTTGGCCGTCATCGTCGGCGGCATGCTGTACGTGAGGAGCGGATCGACCAGTGCGATCTGCGCGCGCAGGTTGGCATTGGCGATGCCGGCCTTGCGACCCGACTCCGGATCGGACACGACCGCCCCACCGGATACCTCGGAGCCGGTGCCCGCACTGGTCGGAATCGCGATCAGCGGGACGGTTGCCACGGGGTACGTCGGGGCACCGTTGATGAACTCCCGGAATGTCACACCCAGCTGTGCGCCCAAGCGCGCGGCCTTCGCCGTGTCGATCACCGATCCGCCACCCAGCGCCACGACGACTCCGGCACCCGATGCGGCCAGCGCAGCGATGGCATCGTCGATCATCGAGATCGTCGGCTCACCTGCTGGCTTGTCGAACCGGACAATGCTCAGCCCGTCTGCCTTCGCCACATCTGCCAGCAGCGCTGCCACGGCAGGGTTGTGCACCTCGATGCCCTCGTCAACCATCAGGAAGACTCGATCAGTGCCGAGTTCGGCGATCGCGGCCGGCAGGGTCGCCCCCATGCCCTCGCCGAAGCGGATCCGGACCGGGAGGTGGTTGGCGAACGGCGGGATGACGGTGCTTGTCATGGTTCCTCACGGGGTCGCGGTGGCGGGTGCGGTG
>CAIVQM010000427.1 GCA_903908025.1 uncultured bacterium | reverse complement strand
GTTTGTCGATGATGCCCAATGCAATTTGCGCATACGCGTCGCCGGATGCCATGACTGGCACGAGATGGCCACCAAGACCGTCACGAATTACGGTGGCGATGCCACCTGTGTCAGCCGACAGGACGGGAACGCCATAGCAGCAAGACTCTGCGAAAGCAATCGGCGAGCAGTCCGCATCGCTGGGGCCAATGACAAAGTGGGCGGCCGCATAGAGAGCGGCGAGCTGTTGGCGACCCGCAGGCTCCCGCTTAGAAATGAAGCCGTGAACCCGAACGAAGTCCGGGAGTCGGCCCGGCGGTACGCATCCGACGACATGGAGAGTCGTTGGCTTCCCGGCCCGGTTCATCATGTCAGCAGCCGCTACGGCCACATCCCCTCCTTTTCGCGCCCAGTCGACGCCCACAAAGAGAAGGTGGCATCGCTGCTGCTCCCGGTTATCAATTGCCGTAGTGACTTCGTCTCTGGAAGGCGGATCAGTGATGTTCGCACCGAACGGGACGACATGGACCTTGCCCGGATCGACGCGGTAGCCCTCAATGGCGGATTTCGCGGCCCATTCAGAACTGTAGAGAGCGAGGTGGGATCTATCCAGTGCATCTTGCTCGAGTGCATGCCCGTTGCGGAGGGTCCTCTTGCTTAGTCCGGTGAACTCCTCGTAGTAGTCCACCATCCCATCGAACGTGGCGTCAGTCCAGAAGACGATTGGTTTCGACGTGACGAGGCGGCTAATTGCCACCGTTCCCGGACTGAAGATGATGTCGTATTTGAGGTGTCGCAGGTGTTGAGTCGCAAGGGCTGAATACCCATTGCTGACGAGTGGCTCTCGGTCTCTCATCAGCTTCGCGCCGGCCACCTTGTAGGCGAACTTCGCAGCTCGAGTCAGGGCCCGTGTGGAGTTCCGCTCTCGAAGGGTCACGAACTCAAGTACGAAGCCAGCTTCGCTCAGGCACTCGGCAATCGCCTTACCAGTGCCCGACCATACGTGCACATCGTGGGCGTCGTAGGTTGTTATGTAGGCGATCCGTATAGGAGGAGTGTCCGTCACTGCGACGTCCCAGGCGCGAAATTGATGTAGTGACCTGCCCGCGGGCCATGGCGACCTAGCCTATTGATCACAATCCCCTCCGTCGAGTCCCTGATCCGGCGCAAGCCTACTCTGGCGGGGGAGGCGGCACACGGATGAGGCCCCTTGGCGACAAATCCCCAGGGGGTGGTCGATCTGGTTGTGAGTCAGGTTCGGGCACGAGCGCCAACCCCTCAAGGTTTGGCGACTGGTCCTCGGGTCACCGTCCATTCGCCGGCGACGGAACTCCGAGTCAACCCAGACGATTGCTGATGCTGAATACATTCTCACCAACATAGACAAAATCCCGATCTAGTGCCGCAACCGTTTTGAGGAAGTTCTGCGAATTCCCGGTGCCAGGCAGCATCCAGTCGTGCAATTCGATCACTATGACGGGGAAGAGGTCGACCCAAGCAGTGTCCGAGGCAAAGAGTTCCTCTTCGGCACCCTCGATATCCACCTTTGCAAGGAAGGGCTCGAACACAGTCTGCTCCGCGGCGTGGGCCAATACCGTCCGGAACGAGAGAGCTGGCACCGTGGTGGCATTCGGGTTTGAACCCGATGACCTCGTGGTTTGGAACCCCCATTGTCCATACCCGGGATCAACGAGGCGTACCTCGCCATCGGCATTCGAGATCGCCGCATTCAGGCAGATTGAGGACTCCTGCGTCCGGACCGTGCGCCTGAGCACCTCAAAGTTTGACCGCTCCGGTTCGATCGCTACGACCAGCGCCTCTGGGAAGCACTCCTCGAAGTAGACCGTCGACATACCGATGTTGGCCCCGCAATCAACGATCAACGGGCGTCGCCCGTCGGCGATGATCCGGTCGTAGGTTGCCCTCAGGCTTGGCGCGCGCGCAAGACGCGCAAGGCGGTAGTGCTCATCCACGAACATCTGCTCAAACACGTGCCAATCTGTTGTGTCGCGACGGATGGAGAAGTCGCGCCACCGTCTAGGCCGGCCCGTGTCACCCCTGCTGCGCACGCGGCACTTGATGGCATTTCCGCTTGGGTACGCGAGTACCTGAAACGATCGGGGAATCAAGCCCAGGTCCTGAGCGAGGATCCGGCCAAGTCGGATGCATGGGCGCGCGAGTCCCTCGACTAGGCGTGTCACCGTAACCATAGCGACCTCGGGGAACCGGGGAAGGTGGCGCACCCCGGACCGGCACACTTGGAGTTCGGGCCCGCGTCATGAACCGGCCGCG
>CAIVQM010000426.1 GCA_903908025.1 uncultured bacterium | reverse complement strand
GGCCAGAGCCGGTTGGAACGGCTCGAGGCGGAGTGGACTCGCGCCGTCGCTCGCCTGGGCGTACTGCGCCTGACGGTTCATGGCATCGGGGTCTCGCAGGGTGTCACGGCCGATCGACAGAGTGCTGCCTACGACCTCCTGGCCTCACTGGGGCTGCCGGTCGGGACCCATGTTCGTGTCGTGGAATCCGCTGCCGACGTGGTCGCATTCGTGGCCGACGTCGAGGGGGATCGCTTCAGCCTCGACTACGAAATCGACGGCGCTGTCCTCAAGGTCGATGACTTCGGCCTCCAGCAGACGCTGGGCGAAACCACTCACGCTCCCCGCTGGGCAATCGCCTACAAGTACGCGCCCACCGTCGTCACGACTCGGCTGCTCGACATCCAGGTCAATGTCGGGCGCACGGGTCGAGTGACGCCGTTCGCTGTGATGGAGCCCGTGTACGTCGCTGGCTCCACCGTCGCAATGGCAACCCTGCACAATGCGTTCGAGGTCGAGCGCAAGGGCGTCCTGATCGGCGATCGGGTATTCCTGCGCAAGGCGGGCGACGTCATCCCCGAAGTGCTCGGGCCGGTTTCTGAGGACCGTGACGGCTCCGAGCGGGCTTTCGTCATGCCGACCGCCTGCCCGGACTGTGGCGCAACCTTGCGGCCGGAGAAGGAGGGCGACAAGGACTTCCGTTGCCCCAATGCCAGATCCTGTCCGGCACAGTTGCGGGAACGACTCGCTCACGTAGGCAGCCGTGCCGCCTTCGACATCGAGGGGCTCGGCGACAAGACGGCACGTGCCCTGCTGGATGCAGGCATCGTGGCAGACGAGGGCGACCTGTTCCTGCTGACCTCGAGTGACCTACTGCGCGGCGATTACTTCCAGCGCAAGGCGAAGAAGGGCGAGGACGGACCGCAGTTGGCAGCGAATGCGGTGGCGCTGCTCGCAGGGCTTGATGCGGCGCGCTCACAGCCGGTCTCCCGAGTCCTCGTCGCGCTTTCGATCCGTCAGGTGGGCGGGCCCACGGCCACGAACCTCGCTCGGAGGTTCCGTTCCGTGGATGCCATCGCTTCGGCCACGGCCGAGGAGCTTGCCGAGACGGAGGATGTCGGAGCGACAATCGCTGACACGGTGGTCGAGTGGTTCGCCGTCGACTGGCACCGCGACATCATCGAGAAGTGGCGGCGAGGCGGCGTCCGGATGGCCGATGAGGTCATCGATACCGGCCCCCAGCCACTGGCCGGCATCACCGTCGTCATCACCGGCTCCCTCGAGGGCTACACGCGCGACTCGGCAGCCCAGGCGGCCACGGACCTCGGGGCCAAGGTCGCGTCGTCGGTATCGAAGAAGACCGACCTCGTGGTCGCTGGCGAGAACGCGGGTTCGAAGCTCGAGAAGGCGATCAGCCTTGGCGTACCAATCGTCGGCCTGCCGGGATTCGCGGCTCTGCTCGCCGACGGACTCGACGCAGCACTCGCTCACCGACAGGAGAACTGATGGCCGCCACATTCCGGATCCTGCACGCCGGCTACGTCGGTGCCGAGACGCCGGCCGGCATGCACGTCGGATCGACCATCACCTATGCGGAATCAGGCGGCACGCGCGTCATCGTCGATCCGGGCCTCGTCGCGAGCACCGGCCTCATCCTTGACCCGCTCAGTGAGTTG
>CAIVQM010000425.1 GCA_903908025.1 uncultured bacterium | reverse complement strand
TGGGGGCGAGCCAGAGGTCGGCAGTCGGCGCGTTCTCGTCTGTTGTCATCACGGCAAGGCTATCGCTCGCTGTGTCCGGGCGGCAGGGTCGTCAGCGTCGGCCGCGAACAACCAGTGCAACCGCCGTTCCTGCGAGTGCGGCGGCGACCAGCACGAAGATCCAGATGCCGGGGCCGGGGTCGGGCGCGTTCGGCGGCACAGCCGGCACGGCGTCCGGTACGGGGGTCGGCGCGGCCGTGGGGGTCGTGGCAGCAGATGCCGTGACCGATCCGCTGGTCAACGTGTAGGTGAAGGTGGCTGTGACGGGGTGCCCGTCCTTGCTTACGATCCGGTAGGCGACGGTGTACTCGCCCGCTGGAACGTCCGTGCGCACGTCCGTGCGGATGGTGTTGCCCTTGATCGTCGGGATCCCGGTGCTGACGATTGTCCCGTCCGCTGCGCGCACGACCAACGCCTCGCCGATGTCCATCAGGTCTGCGTCGAACCGGATGGATACCTTGCTCGGAGCAGCGTCCAGCACGGCCCCGGCGGCGGGTGACGAACCGATCTGGCTGTTGTGCGCTGCCGCTGGTGAGGCACTGCCCAGGGCGAGCAGTGCCGCTACGCAGGCGGCGATCGCCGTGGCGAGGAGTTTCGGCGGAATCCTCGTCACGTGAACAGCCCCTGCGCGATTGTCTCGCCCTCGCTCACGCCGCGCGGGAACACGTAGGTGGACGAGCCGATCGTGCTGATCCACCGGTGGAAGGAGTCGGACTCTGCGAGCCGCTGCTGTGTTGGGATGAAGGAGCGCCGCGGGTCGCTCGTGTACGCGGCGAAGAGCAGGCCCACATCACTGGTGCTCCCCTGAACACCGGCGTCGTAGTTGTACGGCCGTCGCATGATGACGCCCTCGAGGGTGTCGGCGCGGCCGATGCGAACGTGCGCGTCTGCCGGGATGACGGGCAGGCCGTTGGCATCGACGGCATCGAAGGGGCTCGTGCCCGGCTGGTCGGCGCCGAGGAGCTCACCGTCGGTCATGTTGCGGCCGATGACCGTCTCCTGCACGGGTCGATCAAGTCGGTCCCATCGATCCATCAGCATGCGGATCCGTCGCAGCACCAGGACCGTGCCGCCGACCGCCCAGTCAGGTCCGTTGTCGGCCCACACCACGGTGGCGAACTCGGGCGTACCGGCCTGTGGGAAGTGCGTGCCCTCGACCTGGCCCATCAGGTTGCGGCGCGATGCGACGCCCATCGATCCCGGAGCCGACGACCGGAAGCCCGGCTGTGTCCAGCGCACCCGCGTCAGTGTCGACAGGTCCTTGGTGAGCAGGCGCAGGGTGTGGCTCAGGGCCACGGGGTCATTGGCACCCACTTGCAGGATCAGATCGGTGCCCGCCCAGCCGTCCTCGATGGCATCTGTGGGGAAGGTCGGGATCTGCGGGAACCAGGCCGGCACGTGATCGCTGAGGCCCGTGCGCTCGAACAGGCTGTGCCCCAGCCCGACGGAGATGGTGAGCATGTCCGCATTGACGGCGAGGTCGGGTTGGGGGTCGCCGAGGGCCGGCTCGCCACGGGTGAGTCGGGCCGCATCGTCGGTCACGAGGGCCATGACGGCAGCCGCCGCCTCGCGGGACGGCTCGAGCAGGTCGAGTCCGACGAATGTCTGGAAGAGCGCGAGCTCCGTCTCGACACCCGCCTGATGCTCGCCGTGGAACGGGATGAGGGTCGTCGTGGCTGTCGGCGCGCTGGTGGCCGTCGGCGTTGTGACGGGGGCGGCCCCGGGTGCTGCCGGGTCGCCTTGCCGAGTTCCGACGGCATACCCGCCGGCGGCGCCGAGAATTGCGGCGCCACCGGCGGCCAGCACGCCGCGTCTGGTCAGACCGGTGCTGTTTGTCATCGTCTTATCCCTACATGCCCGGCATGTAGGTCTCGTTGGCGCCGCTGTAGACCTTGCCCATCACCTTGGCCGTCATGATTCCGCCATCGGAAGTGATGAGGCTGACGGGCACCATCGCGCCTGCCGTGATCGGCTTGGTGATCTTCATGAACATGACGTGGTTGCCACTGGGCTTGAGCTCGAGCATCCCGCCGGCAGGAATGGTGAAGCCGCCGGGCTTCTGCTGCATGACCATCTGGCCATCCTTGTCGACGACCTCATGGAGCTGCAGCACCTTCGAAACCGAGCTCGATGCTCCGATTACGGTGATCGGCTTGTTCGTTGGGTTCTTCAGCATTCCGAAGGACGCGGTCATGCCGGACTTCGCAACCTTGATCCAGCCGTCCGTCCAGGTCAGTGCCGACTTCGACACGGGCAGGCCCTTGCCCCAGCGCGGCTTGGCGCCTGCGGTCTTGCTGACGCAGACGTAGACGTCACCGTGGTCGATGAGGGTCATGCCGGACATGGCACAGGTGCTGCCGGCCTTGGGAGTCTCGTGCGCTTGAGCTGGTGCGGCCACGGCGCTCACGGCCAGAGCGGCGATCGCGATGGCTGCGCCTGTTCGGGCGAATCGGGCGATGGTGGAACGGTTCATGAAGAGTCCTTTGACGTAGTGGTTGTGGAAACGCAGGGCTCGCCGACGCACCACGTCATGCGTGGTGGTGGCGTTGTGCTGTGCGGTGGGAGTCAGCTGCAGTCGATGCCGACGGGCGCTGGTGGCCCTCGTCGAACGACGTAGTGCTGCAGGTGCTCGCTGAGGCTGCGGGCTGGTGCGATCGGGGTGGCGCGGAGTCGGCGGGGCTCCTGGGTTGCGACGGTCGTGGGCTGGGCTGCGCCCAGGGCCGTCGACCAGAACGACACCCAGCGGTCGATGAGCTGATCGGCTTGATCGAGCAGGACGGCGGCAATCACCGCAGCGGCCGTGTGGCCGGCGATCATCGTTGCGGTACCGGGGCCGGCCGCCGGGCCGTGGGCGTGACCACCAGCAGATACGAGGACGAGGTGCAGCAGGGCCTGGCCGCCGAGGAGGAAGCCAAGGAGCTGCAGCGGTGCCAACGGGCGCGCTCCGGTCGCGAAGGCGAGCCCGAATGCGAGTGCGCCCGCGATGATCAGGCCGAGCGGGCCGGGGAGTGAGCCGCTGCCGGCTGCGTGGCCGGCGAGGGTGAGCAGGACGAGGGTGGCGCCAGACAGGCTCGCTCGCACGAGGCGCCTTGCTGCCGGTCCAGTCACGGGCTCAGTGTAGGAGGCGGCCCCGTCGATCGTGCGGGCAACTAGCCTGAGGTGATGGCGCCGGATCCGAGATCCCCTGAGGTGGAGGACCTGCTGCCCGATCTGGGCATTTCCGATGTCCTGCGGCAGCGGCCGGCGGGGATCGGCTCGGTACGGCACGCCGTCCGAATCGCCATTGCCGTGACGGTGTCCTATCTCGTGGCCCAGTGGGTCTCGCAGAGTGCCTTCGCGCTGTTCGCACCCGTGACGACGCTTCTCGTCGTCCAGACATCGCCGTGGTCGACCCTGGGCGTCTCGGTGCAGCGCATCCTGGGCACCGGAGCCGGTGTGCTGGTCGCTTCCATCTACGTGAATGTGGTCGGCCTGTCGTGGTGGTCGTTCCTCCTCGGGGTGCTGGCGGCCCTGCTGATCGCCCGTCTGCTGCCGTGGTCGCTCGGTGGCCAACTGCAGATACCCGTGGCGGTCGTCTTCGTCCTTGCGCTCGGTCCGGGCAGCATTGAGCAGGACCGGTGGCGGGTCATCGACGTCGTGATCGGCGGCGCCATCGGACTGATTGCTGTCTTCGTGTTCCCGCAGCGGCCCAAACCTGATGCATTCGAGGCCGCCATGCGCATCTACCGTGCGGCGGTCATCGACGTCCTGCGCAGTGTGGGGGCCGAGTCCGCGGCCGCGCACTCAGTGCTTGCCCCGGTCGAGGTGCACTCCTATGTCGGCCCGAGCCGGCAACTGCGCGAGCGCGCGGATTCGGCGCGCGGGGCTCTCGTCCTGCTGGTCGAGGGCGCGCAATTGAATATGCGTGCGGGGGGAGTGACCGACGATCTCGAGGCCCGGGCCCTGCGGCTGCGCCGGCTCAGCGGGATCGCGGTGCAGGTTCGGGGGATCGTCGGTGCGGCGAACCGTCTGTATGACCGCGAGGGAATCGACCCGATGCTGACGGGGCTCGAGTTCGACGGAATCCTGCGCGACCTGACCGCGTTGATGGAAGCGGTGCTCGGCAGCGAAGGGAGTGACGTCGGTGTGGGAGATCGCGCCACTGCGGATGTGCTGGACGCGGCTCTGATGAAGCGGCTCCACCGAACCGCCGATGACGTCGCCGGCCGACGGACCCAGATGGGTGATGTCCTGGCGTCCATCTCGATGCTGGGTCGGGTCGACCACATCCGCTCCCAGCTCCTCGACTTCCCCGAGTGGCAGGGTTAGCGCATGTGCGGACGCTATGCGGCGGCGAAGGATCCGGCTGCGCTTGCTGAGGAGTTCGAGATCGACGGTCCTCCCGCGGAGGAGCTGCGCCCCGACTACAACGTCGCTCCCACGAAGAAGGTGTATCTGGTCGTCGACCGAGACCGTGACGATGTGCGCGAGCGAGCGTTGGTCGTCGGACGCTGGGGGCTGGTGCCGTCGTGGGCGAAGGATCCGTCGATCGGCAGCCGCATGATCAACGCACGGGCCGAGACCGTCGCCGAGAAGCCGGCCTTCCGGCGGGCCTTCGCCAAGCGTCGCTGCCTGGTGCCGGCCGACGGCTACTACGAGTGGTATCTGCCGACCTCGCCGGATGCCCCCGTCGGCAAGGGCGGCAAGGTCCTGAAGCAGCCCTTCTACATCCATCCGGCGGACGGCTCGTCGCTGGCGATGGCCGGCCTGTACGAGTGGTGGCGCGATCCGACCCGGGCCGATGACGATCCCGAGGCGTGGCGGCTGACCTGCACCGTGATCACCACGGAGGCGTCCGACGAGGTCGGGCGCATCCACGACCGGATGCCGATGACGATCGCCCGGGCCGACTGGTCCGCGTGGCTGGACAGCGACCACGGCGCCGACGATGTGGCCGGACTGCTGATGCCGGCGGGTTCCGTCCGGCTCGACGCCTACCCTGTCACCACTGCCGTCAACAGCGTTCGCAACAACGGCCCCGAGCTGCTCGACCCCCTCCCAGCCTGATTGCCGCCCCTGCGGAATGAACTCGGCAAGGGCGGCGTTGTGCCAGTCGTGCGCCTCATCGCCGCCACCGAGGGTGGCCTGCCGACCCTTGGGCTCCCCATGGGGGGTGTCGGGCTAGGCTCGTCGACGATGACTGACGATGTCGTGGCCGAGATCGCGTTGGAGTCCGCCGAGGAGCGGAACCTGCGCTTTGAGCGCGATGCCATGCAGTACCTCGACCAGCTCTACGGCGCGGCGATGCGGATGACCCGCAACCCCACCGATGCAGAGGACCTCGTTCAGGAGACGTACATGAAGGCCTTCGCGGCCTTCGGCTCGTTCACTGACGGAACGAACCTCAAGGCGTGGCTGTTCCGGATTCTCACCAACACGTACATCAACATCTATCGCAAGAAGCAGCGCCAGCCGTACCTGACCGGCACCGACGACCTCACCGACGGCCAGCTCCACGACGCGGAGAGCCACACCCCACGCGGGCTGCGATCGGCCGAGGCCGAAGCACTCGATCGACTGGCGGACACCGATGTCGTCGAGGCGCTCGCTGCGGTGCCGGAGGATTTCCGGATGGCCGTCTATCTCGCGGACGTCGAGGGGTTCTCCTACAAGGAGATCGCCGAGATCATGGAGACCCCGGTGGGAACGGTGATGTCGCGCCTGCACCGTGGGCGCAAACTTCTCCGCGAACTGCTCGAGGATTACGCGATCGAACGTGGTCTGATTCCCGCCGCGGTGGCTGCGGACGGGGGTGACGAGTCATGAGCTGTGGAAACCCGCACGCGACCGACTGCGTTGAGGTCCTGGAACTCGTCTACGGCTTCCTCGACGGCGAGCTTGACGACGCCGACCGAGCGCGCATCGTTCAACACCTCGACGAGTGCTCGCCGTGTCTTCGCCAGTACGGCCTCGAGCAGGCGGTCAAGTCCCTCGTGCATCGATCCTGCGCTTGTGAGCAGGCCCCCGACCGCTTGCGGATCCAGATCGTCACCAGAATCCGCCAGATCTCGATCACGTATCGCTCGTCCGGTCCAGCCGACTAGCCTGCACCGACTAGCCTGCACAGTTCAGGGCGATCAGGGAGAAGACGTGGAGCAGACGCTGCGGGCCGAGATGGTGGCCTCCGTGCACTCAGTGATTGCACAGGTGGGCGACGAGGTCGTCGTCGGCGACACCATTGTGATCCTGGAGTCCATGAAGATGGAGATCCCCGTCGTCGTGGAGATCCCGGGCACCGTCAGCGAGATCAGCGTGGCCCCGGGCGATGTCGTCCGCGAGGGCGACGTCATCGCGATCCTCCTCTGACCTACGCGTACGGCACGGCCCGCCGGAAGGCGAGCAGGTTCACACCCTCGCGCGGACTCCAGTCCCGTTCGGGCAATCGCGTGAAGCCCAGCTGCTCGTAGAACCGATGCGCGCCATGGTTGCGGTCGATGACGCAGATGACGTGCGCGGGCGCACCGTTCTCCCGGGCCCACTTCTCGCACGCGTCGACCAGCGCCTCGCCTACGCCCGTGCGCCAGGCTTTCGGGGCGACGGCGAGGAACCGGAACTCCGACTCGCCGTCGCGACCAACTTCGGCGAACCTGGTTCCGCTCGGACAGATAGTCACGGTGCCCACGATGGCGCCGTCTCGCTCGGCAACGAGGACCTTCGCCTGCGCATCGCGGTCGCGGGCATCGCGCAGCGTAACCGTGTAGGGGTCGGTCGGATCCAGATGACCCGCTGTGG
>CAIVQM010000424.1 GCA_903908025.1 uncultured bacterium | reverse complement strand
TTGTTGCGGTTGATGACGCGACGGTAGAGGTCGTTCAGGACGGAGGTGGCGAACCGGCCACCGTCGAGCTGGACCATCGGACGCAGGTCCGGCGGGATGACCGGAACGGCGTCGAGCACCATGCCCGTCGGGGAGTTCGAGGTACTGAGGAAGGCCTGCACGACCTTGAGCCGCTTGAGGGCGCGGGTCTTCTTCTGCCCCTTGCCGGTCTGCACGATCTCGCGCAGGATGACCGACTCGGCTTCGAGATCGAAGGACTCGAGGCGCTTCTGGATCGCCGCAGCGCCCATACCACCGTCGAACCAGCGGCCGTAACGGTCGCGCATCTCGCGGAAGAGCATCTCGTCGCCCTCGAGGTCCTGGACCTTGAGAGTGCGGAAGCGATCGAAGATGCGATCGAGGCGGTCGATGTCGCCATCAGCCTTGCGACGGATGGAGGCCATCTCGCGCTCACCGGACTCGCGAACCTTGCGTCGCACATCGGACTTGGCGCCCTCGGCCTCGAGCTCGGCCAGGTCGGCCTCAAGCTTCTGCTGACGACCCTCGATGTCGGCGTCGCGCCGGTTGGCGATCTGCTTCTTCTCGACCCCGAGCTGGTTCTCCAGCGTCGGCAGCGCCTCGTGGCGGCCCTCGTCGTCGACCCACGTGATCATGTAGGCCGCGAAGTAGATGACCTTCTCGAGGTCCTTCGGCGCCAGGTCGAGCAGGTAGCCGAGCCGACTCGGCACACCCTTGAAGTACCAGATGTGCGTGACCGGGGCGGCCAGCTCGATGTGGCCCATCCGCTCACGACGCACCTTGGCCCGCGTGACCTCGACACCGCAGCGCTCGCAGACGATGCCCTTGAAGCGCACGCGCTTGTACTTGCCGCAGTAGCACTCCCAGTCGCGGGTGGGCCCGAAGATCTTCTCGCAGAACAAGCCGTCCTTCTCTGGCTTGAGCGTGCGGTAGTTGATGGTCTCGGGCTTCTTCACCTCGCCATAGGACCAGGTGCGAATGTCCTCGGCAGTTGCAAGGCCGATGCGCAGTTCGTCGAAGAAGTTGACGTCAAGCACGTTGTGTGTCCTTTGCTTGTTTCGGTCTTCGGTCAGTTCGGGTTCGGTACTGGAGCCAGGTGGCTACAGCTCGTCGACGCTGCTCGGCTCTCGTCGGGACAGGTCGATGCCGAGTTCCTCGGCTGCGCGGAAGACATCGTCATCACTGTCACGCATCTCGATGGACATGCCGTCGCTCGACAGCACCTCCACGTTGAGGCACAGGGACTGCATCTCCTTGATGAGAACCTTGAACGACTCGGGAATGCCCGGCTCGGGAATGTTCTCGCCCTTGACGATGGCCTCGTAGACCTTCACGCGACCGAGCACGTCATCGGACTTGATGGTGAGCAGTTCCTGCAGGGCATAGGCGGCGCCGTACGCCTCCAGGGCCCACACCTCCATCTCGCCGAAACGCTGACCACCGAACTGCGCCTTACCGCCCAGCGGCTGCTGAGTGATCATCGAGTACGGACCGGTCGAACGAGCGTGGATCTTGTCGTCGACCAAGTGGAGCAGCTTCAGGATGTAGATGTAGCCGACCGCGATACGTCCGGGGATGGGCTCGCCGCTTCGGCCGTCGAACAGGTTGGCCTTGCCATCGTTGCCGACCAGCTTGAGACCGTCGTCGGTGACGCGGGTGGAGTCGAGCACGAGTGCCAGCTCCTCCTCACGTGCGCCGTCGAAGACCGGTGTCGCCACCTTGGTCTTGCGAGGAACGCTCTTGGCCTCCTCCGGCAGGCGAACACCACGCGGATCCGCTGGATCGACCTCCCAGCCGGCAGATGCCGCCCAGCCGAGGTGCGTCTCCAGGATCTGGCCGATGTTCATGCGACCGGGGACACCCAGCGGGTTCAGGACCACGTCGACGGGCGTGCCGTCCTCAAGGAACGGCATGTCCTCCGGCGGCAGGATCTTGGCGATGACGCCCTTGTTTCCGTGCCGGCCGGCGAGCTTGTCGCCCTCGGTGATCTTTCGCTTCTGGGCGATGTAGACGCGCACCAGGCGATTGACGCCCGGGGGGAGCTCGTCGCCCTCGTCGATGTCGAAGACGCGAACGCCGATGACCTTGCCGGACTCGCCGTGCGGAACCTTCAGCGACGTGTCGCGCACCTCGCGGGCCTTCTCGCCGAAGATGGCGCGCAGGAGGCGCTCCTCCGGGGTGAGCTCGGTCTCACCCTTGGGCGTGACCTTGCCGACGAGGACGTCACCGGGGACGACATCCGCACCGATCCGGATGATGCCGCGCTCGTCGAGATCGGCGAGCACCTCATCCGACACGTTGGGGATGTCGCGGGTGATCTCCTCCGGGCCGAGCTTGGTGTCGCGGGCGTCGACCTCGTGCTCCTCGATGTGGATCGAGGAAAGGACGTCGTCCTGCACCAGTCGCTGGTTGAGGATGATCGCGTCCTCGTAGTTGTGGCCCTCCCATGACATGAATGCCACGAGCAGGTTGCGCCCCAGGGCCATCTCGCCGAGTTCGGTCGAGGGGCCGTCTGCGACGACCTGACCCTTCTCGACGCGCTCGCCCTCACTGACGATCGGCTTCTGGTTGAAGCAGGTGCCCTGGTTCGAGCGATGGAACTTCTCGAGGCGGTAGGTGTCGTAGCCACCCTCGTCGTTGGCGATGGTGACCGAGTCAGCGGAGACCTCGGACACAACGCCGGCCTTGGCGGCCTTGATGACGTCGCCTGCGTCGTACGCCGCACGGAACTCCATGCCCGTTCCGACCAGGGGCGCCTCGGCGCGCAGCATGCGCCGGGCGTGAGTTTTCGGACCCGGACCAGACGCAGGAACAGGGCCAGAGCCAGAGCCAGGTGCAGGTGCAGGCGCAGACGACGGTGCGGCCGTGGGGCTGAACGACGGTGCGAACGATGGGTTGGCAGGAGAGGGGCCTGGTGGCTCCCCACCCGGGGGG
>CAIVQM010000423.1 GCA_903908025.1 uncultured bacterium | reverse complement strand
GGCTGCAACGGTTGCCGCCCCGGTCGCCGGCACGGTGGCCGCTCCCGAGGCCGCCACAGTGGCAGTCCCCGCAGCTGCGACGGTTGCCGCTCCGGCCGCCGCCACAGTGGCAGTCCCCGCGGCAGCGACGCTGCCCGCATCGGTTCCGGCAGGCGGCGGCTCGTCCGCTCCCGGCCAGGACTTCCCGGTCTGGGGTGCAGCGATGATCGTCGCGGCGGCTCTGGCAGCAGCGGGCGCCGGAATGCGCCTCGCGAAGTCCAGCAACTGAAAGACCGCTAACGCGGCCCTCTGACAGGCGGCCCCGTCCCGTAACCCCGGTAGCTGCACCGAGTTCCTAGTACTCGGCGCAGCCCCCACCCGGAGTTGCGATGACGGGGCCGCCTTCTGTCGTGGCCTGGGCCCGTCCGGAAGCGTGAACGAGCCGGCTGCCTGCCGTGAGGAGTCCGTGAGGTTGGGGCAGTTATCTAGTGATGTGCCCGTGGGGGGCACCAGACACTAGGAGAAGACATGAACACGAAGCTTTCGAAGAACATGGTCCGCGGCGCCGCCCTCCTCGGGGCGATCAGCCTCGCGATGGTCGGAGCCACCGCGCTGGCCACCAGCGCGTCGGCCGACGAGAACCATCACGGCTCCAACTCCAGCTCGAACGAGCACTCGAGCGACCACAGCGACGAGAACGGCCACAACAACGTCGCCGAGAACCACCCCGCCAGCCAGGAGCACGCCAGCGACCACTCGGACGCCAACGCACACGGGGCCGGCGAGTCCGACTCCGAGTCACACACCCCGGATGCCCCGGACACGCACAGCGGCTCTGAGGGTTCGGGCGACAGCCACAGCGGCTCGGAGGGTTCGGGCGACACCCCCGATGGCTCCGATGACCAGACGCCCGCTGTGATCACTCCCGCCGTCGTGACCCCGGCCGCCGAGATCCCCGCCGTTGTGACCCCGGCCGCCGAGACCGAGTCGGCCGTCAGCATCGCCGCTCCGATGGCAGCCAAGGCAGCCCAGCCGGCAGCAGCGAAGGTCGCCGTCCCCGCAGCTGCCAAGGTTGCGAAGCCTGCAGCGGCGAAGGTCGCCAAGCCTGCAGCGGCGAAGGTCGCCAAGCCGGCAGCCGCCAAGGTCGCCGTCCCGGCAGCAGCCACCGTGGCCGTGCCCACGTCGGCCACCATCCCCACCGCGGTTCCGGCGGGTGGCGGCTCGTCCGCTCCCAGCCAGGACTTCCCGGTCTGGGGCGCAGCGATGATCGTCGCCGCCGCTCTGGCAGCAGCCGGTGCCAGCGTGTGCATGGTCAAGTTCGACAACTGAAAGACCGCTGAACGCGGCCCACTGACAGGCGGCCCCGTCCCGCACTCCCGGAAGTTGCACCGAGTTCCTAGTGCTCGGTTCAGCCCCCCACCCGGAGGTGCGATGACGGGGTCGTCTTCTGTTCGGGGTCAGGGGTGAGCATGGCCGGCTTCGGGCACCTGCTCGTATGAATAGACGGCCGTTCGGTCGTCCCGTCGTCCGGCATACGCAGCAAGCCCGGCGGGAGTCATCAGACCCTGAGCGGTCAGCGCCTCGACCTTGGCGACATTCACCGCCGACCAGATGCTGCCGGGGCGCCTCGGCGTGAAGCGGATCGTGTAGCTCTCGTCGTCGATCCGATGCCGGACACTGTCGATCCAGCCGAAGCACAGTGCTTCGTCAACGGATTGCGACCACGTCATCGACGGCTTCCCGGATCCGACCTTCCAGAACCCGACGAGCAGTTCCGGTGCCGACGTGTGGTTCTTGGCCAGCCAGTCACGGAACTGCGCGGCCGTGGCGAAGAAGGTCGGTCCGGTCATGGCGCCGTCATTCGATTCGGGGCCTAGCGGCAGACCGTGCCGGCGGGCGGGGGAGTCCCGGTGAGCAGGTAGCCAGTCACCGCGTCGTCGACGCAGCGGGAGCCGCTGCCGTAGGCCGTGTGCCCGTCGCCGCGGTAGGTGAGCAGCGTCGAGGTGGTCAACTGCTGGCTCAGTGCCTGCGCCCAGACATAAGGCGTGGCGGGGTCGTAAGTCGTGCCCACGACGAGGATCGGAGCAGTCGTCGTCGACTTCGCTGGCGCGGGAACGCGGGTGGTGTGCCCGAACCACTGGGAGCACGGGGCATTGCCCCACGCCATGGCCCTGGCCATATCCGGCACGCGAACGCCGCGGGACCAGGCCGTCGCGGCGGCACGCAGGCCGGCGGCATCGGGTGCGGCAGGGGTGTCCCAGCAGGAGATCGCCGGGAAGGCCGACGCCATGTTGCTGGCATAGGTGTTCGGACCCGTGCGGTCCGCCGCGTAGTCGGCGATGGACTGGAGGCCGCCGCCGTTGCCGGCCTTCGCCTGGGTCAATGCGATTCGCAGGTTGGGCCAGATGGTGGGGGAGTACATCGAGTAGAAGAGTGCTCCCAGTGCCTCCGCCTGGACGAGATCCAAGCCCTCGGGATTGTTCATGGGCGTGCGGTCGATCTGGGCGAGCAGCCGGTTGATTCCCGTCAGCACCGCTGCTGCGCTGCCGTGCCACGGACACGAGCGACGAGGCGCACAGTCCTTCGCGAACCGTGACATCGCGACCTGGAAGCCGGTCGACTGGCCCTGCGACACGGCCATGACATCAAGGCTCGGATCGAGTGCGCCATCGAGAACGAAGCGGCCGACGGTCTCGGGGAAGGCCTCGGCGTAGAGCGTCCCGAGGTAGGTGCCGTAGGAGAAGCCGAGCCAGTTGAGCTTGGTGTCACCGAGGGCCTGGCGAAGGATGTCGAGGTCGCGGACGGTGTTCTCCGTGCCGACGTGCCGGGCGATCTCCGGCGACATCCGCAGGCAGCCCTGAGCCATCTGGCGGGCAAGGGCCATCAGTCGAGCCTGCTCGGCGCGGGTGTCGGGGGAGCCGTCGGCCCTCAGCCAGCGGGTGGTCTGCACGCCCGTCATGCAGGTGACAGGTGCCGACTTCTCCACGCCCCGGGTGTCGAAGCCGACGATGTCGAACTGCGCCGCAACCTTGGGGGCGAGGGAATCAGCCACATACGCGGCGAAATCCAGGCCGGACGCACCGGGCCCGCCGGGGTTGACGACGAGGGAGCCCTGGCGCTGCGCGGCGGGACCGGTGGATCGGGTGCGCGAGACGCGCAGGCGGATGGTCTGGCCCGCCGGCTGGCCGTAGTCGAGCGGCACGGTCAGCCAGGTGCATTGCTGCCCCTCGCAGTCGGTCCACGTGAGGTTCTGCCCGTAGAACGAAGCCAGTTCCGGGGGGTAGGCCGCGGCCCGAGCCGTGGGCAGCCCCTGTGCCGATGCGGTGACGGGGATGGCCGCCACGAGGGCGACCACCGTGGCGATCGCGGTGAACCGGAGGGCCGACGGCACGCGACGGAGGGACAGGCGAGGGGTGGGCTTCACCGCCTCACCGTATGTCACGTTTGGTCGGAATCCGCCCAGGTATCCGACCGGCGGTTTGGCGTTCGGGGCGTGCATGGCAGGCTTGGATCACCGTCCCCCGTCTGTGGGGGGCCGAGAGGACCCCGATGAACGGCAATGCCACGTACCGCTTCGCTGACACGGCGATCCTGTCGGTGACGGCTGTGGACGCGCCGATCGTGGTCACCTCGGCCGAGTTCGACGACCAACTGGCGGCGACCTACGAGCGGCTGGACCTGCGCCCGGGGATGCTCGAGGCACTCGCCGGCATCACGGAGCGCCGCTGGTGGCCGGAGGATGTCACCTTCGCCGATGCGGCCGCCATGGCAGGGGCAAAGGCGATCGCCGAGGCGGGCATCGATCCCACGAGCATTGGACTGGTCATCGACACGTCGGTGTGCCGGGACCACCTGGAGCCGTCGGCGTCGGTCGACGTCCACGAGCAGCTGGGCCTGTCATCCGCGTGCCTGAACTTCGACCTGGCCAACGCGTGCCTGGGGTTCATGAACGGTATGCAGCTCGCGGCCATGATGATCGACTCTGGCCAGATCGAGTACGCGCTCGTCGTCGACGGTGAGGGCAGCCGCCGTCCCCAGCAGGCCACGATCGCTCGACTGCAGCAGCCCGAGACAACCAAGGAAGACATCTTCAACAACTTCGCCACGTTGACCCTCGGGTCCGGCGGCGCTGCGATGGTCCTGGGTCGTGCGAGCGAGAACCCGGCCGGACACCGCTTTGTCGGTGGGGTGAGCCGCGCCGCCACCCAGCACAACAAGCTGTGCGTCGGTGATCTCGACCATATGACGACCGACTCGCGCGGCCTGCTGGAGGCCGGCGTCACACTTGCCATTGACACCTGGACCGAGGCGTCGAAGACGTTCGACTGGTCCGACCTCGACGCGTACGTGATCCACCAGGTTTCCAAGGTGCACACGGCCGCCATCACGACGGCGCTCGGTATCGATCCCGCGCGCACCCCCGTGATCTTCCCGGAGCGCGGCAACATCGGGCCCGCCTCCGTCCCCTTCACCCTCGCCATGAACGCGGCCGGGTTCGAGGCCGGGCAGCGCATCGCCTGCATGGGCATCGGATCGGGGCTGAACGCCGCGGTCATCGAAATCGCGTGGTGACCTCAGACCAGCAGGCTGCAACCCTTCCGCCGGCTGGACTGCCGGGCCTCGACTCGCGCTGGTCGCGCCTGGTTCAGGCGCGCGACGGCGACGGGGCGATGCGCACCTGGCATGTCCTCGACACGCATGCAGACGCCTCCATTGACGACGTGGCGTTGACGCTGCTGTGCGTGCACGGCAATCCGACCTGGTCGTATCTGTGGCGTCGTATTCTCGCGGGTGCGCCTGCTGGCGTGCGCGTTGTCGCCGTCGATCAGCTCGACATGGGGTACTCGGAGCGCACGCACACCGTTCGTCGACTCGCCCAGCGCGTTGATGACCTCGGTTCCCTCACCGATGCGCTGGGCATCGATGGGCCGGTCGTCACCGTCGCGCACGACTGGGGCGGCCCCATCTCGCTCGGCTGGGCGCTCGCGCACCGACCGCAACTGCGGGGGATCGTCCTGCTGAACACCGCTGTTCACCAGCCCGCGGGCTCGCCGTCGCCAGCGATCATCCGGCTGGCGCGCTCGTCACCGCTGTTGAAGGCGAACACGATCGACACACCCGCGTTCGTCCGCGGCACGACGCTGCTGAGCGGGCGCTCGATGCCGCGCGACGTCGCCGATGCGTTTGCGGCTCCGTATCGCGGGCGCGATCGTCGGCAGGCCATCGGCACATTCGTCGCCGACATCCCGTTCGAGCCCGGTCACCCGAGCGCGCCCGCCCTCGATGCGATCGCGGAGGGCATCCGCGACCTCACCGACGTGCCGGTCCTCCTGCTGTGGGGTCCCGGTGACCCGGTCTTCGCCGATCGCTACCTCAACGACCTGATCGACCGACTGCCGCAGGCCGACGTCCACCGCTATGAAGGTGCCCGGCACCTGGTGAGCGAGGACGCGCCGGCGCTGGTGGGGGATCTGCTGCAGTGGGTCTCCGACCTCCTCCCTCCCCCTTCCCGCGAACGGCCAGCAGTGGGGGTTCCTGCGGCCGAAAGCACCCCCACGCTTGGCCGCTCGGCGGAGGGGACGGAGGAGGGGGTGCCGCTGTGGGCGGAGCTCGAGCGGCTGGCCCGCGACAATCCGCACGGTCTGGCCCTCGCGGAGCCGGTCGGCGACGGGCAGTGGCGCACGGTGACCTGGCGGCTGCTCGGCCGCAACGTCGATCTGCTCGCCAAGGGGCTGGCTGCGAAGGGCATCCGGCGCGGCGACCGCGTCGCCGTGCTCATCACGCCCGGTGCCGACCTGCTCGCCGTTGTCTATGCCTGCTGGCGCATCGGAGCCAGCGTCGTCGTCACCGACGCGGGGCTCGGCGTTCGCGGCATCCATCGCGCCCTGCGCGGCGCTGCACCCCAGCACTTGATCGCCATCCCGAAGGCCATGGCACTCGTGCGTGCGATGCGGCTCCCGGGCCGACGCATCGGCACGGGCGAGCTTGTCGAGATCGCCCGCCTAGGTGCTGCCCACCACGAACTGCCACCGCCACCCGGTGGCGACGACGAGGCCGTCGTCGCGTTCACATCCGGCTCGACCGGCCCGGCCAAGGGCGTGGTCTACCGCCACCGTCAGGTTCAGGGCACGCGCGACGTGCTGCGCGAGC
>CAIVQM010000422.1 GCA_903908025.1 uncultured bacterium | reverse complement strand
TGCCGTCGACGATCTCGACCTGCGTGCTGACGAGACGCACGGTCCGCACGAGGTGCGTGCCGTCGCGTCGGCCCTCAACACCACAGCGGAACGACTCTCGGGGATCCTGCAGCGCACGCAGCGAGTGGCCGCCGACGCATCACATCATCTGCGCACTCCGCTAACGGGCGTACGTCTTCGCCTTGAGGCGATCGAGGACATCTCCAGTCAGGAGACGGTGCAGGTCGAAGCCCGCGCCGCCACGGCCGAGGTCGACCGGTTGGCACGTCGTATCGAGCAGGTGCTGGCTCTGGCACGCAGCGACGCTGGTGCTGCACCGTTCGCGGCGCAGGCGGCATCCGTCATCGTTGGAGGTCGCCTCGAGGCTGCGGCTGCGATGTTCGACGAACGGGGTATCGACCTCAACTCCGATCTGGCGGACGGGGTGTTCGTTGCTGCGCCTGCGGGTGTCATCGCGCGTCTCATCGACGAGTTGCTGGGAAATGCGCTGCAGTACGCGCGCACACGGGTGACGGTGGAGTTGCGCGCCGTGGATGGGCAGGCCGAGTTGGCCGTGTCGGACGACGGACCCGGATTGCCGGTGGCCGAGCGCGAGGCGGTGTTCGACCGCTTCACTCGTGGTGCGGCCTCGGTTCCCGGGGGCAGCGGTCTGGGTCTCGCCCTCGTGCGTGAGTCGGTCATCGGTCTCGGCGGCAGCGCACACGCGCAGGAGTCGCCCTGGGGTGGGCTGAGCGTCGTGGTGCGGATGCCGCTCGTCGCCGAGCCAGCAGGCACCTCCGGCCCCGTCTCGCTGTAATGGAATCGCTCGGTTCCACCTAGGCTCAGAGTGTGACGACGGCGGCGGATGCGGTGATCATCGGCGGCGGTGTCGTCGGACTCGCCCTCGCGGATGCCTGGCTTGCGCGACGACCGAGTGACCGGGTCGTCGTGTACGACAAGGAGGATCGCCTCGCGGAACACGCGTCCGGACGCAACAGTGGGGTGCTGCACGCAGGCTTCTACTACGCACCCGACTCTCTCAAGGCACGTCTGACGAGGGACGGCAACGCGATGCTGCGGGCGTTCTGCGGGGAGGAAGGCGTTGTCGTTCGCGAGACTGGCAAAGTCGTCGTAACGACATCTGAGGCTGAACTGGCCGCACTTGACGTGTTGGCGGCGCGCGCAGCGGCCAATGGTGTCCATGTCGAGCTGGTCGATGAGCACGGGCTGGCCGAGCTGGAGCCGCTCGCGCGCACCGTGGGCCGCGCCTTGTGGTCGCCGACGACTGCCGTGGCGGACCCGGTCGCCGTGGTGCGGGCTCTGGCAGGTCGGGTGGAGCGACGGGGCGGGCAGGTCCGGCTTGGGACACCGGTTGTCGCTGCGGGCCCTGGCTGGGTGCAGCCGGCGAAGAGCGACCGGATCGACGCCGGTCACATCATCAACGCGGCCGGTCTGCACGCCGACACGGTCGCGCACTGGTTCGGTGTCGGCGAGGAATACCGCATGCTGCCGTTCAAGGGCCTGTACTGGTACGCCAACTGGGAGCCGGGGCGGCTGCAGCGGCACGTGTACCCCGTCCCCGATGCCCGGAACCCATTCCTCGGGGTACACCTGACGGTCACGGTTGACGGCAAGGCGAAGGTCGGCCCGACGGCCATCCCTGCGTTGTGGCGTGAGGACTACGGCGGTGTCGCCGGCTTCTCGGCACGCGAACTCGCACAGATCACGGCGCTGTACCCGAGATTCCTGCGTAGCGCGCACCACGACGTCCCGGGGCTGATCAAGGCGGAGATGCCGAAGTACCTCCGGCGCTATCTGGTTGGGCAGGCGTCTCAGCTCGCGCCCTCGGTGCGGTCGCGCGACTTCACGACGAAGGGCCGCGTCGGCGTGCGTGCGCAACTGCTGCACGTTCCGACAGGTCGTCTCGAGATGGACTTCGTGGTGCGCGATGGCGAGCGTTCGACGCACGTCCTCAACGCGGTGTCACCGGCGTGGACCAGTGCACTGGCCGTAGCCGACTACGTGGTCGATGGGATTGTCGCTGCCTGACTATGCGGGCAGCAGCCGACCCATGCCGCTGTAGCTGCGCGACCACCAGGAGCCGGAGATCGGGCTGATGCGTACGCCTTCTCCGTAGCCGGCGGCATCGACCATGTGGCCGTGACCGATGTAGATGCCCACGTGATGTGCACCGCCGCGGAAGAAGAAGACGAGGTCACCGGGCTGGGCGTTGGCTCGCGTGATGCGCTTGACCCGCGTGAACTGGGCATGTGACTGGTGCGGGAGTTCCCGCCCGGTCACGACCTTGTACACGTAGCGCGTCAGGCCGGAGCAGTCGAATGCGGACGGACCGGAGGCGCCGGCGGAGTAGCGATCACCGATCTGCTTCTTCGCGACGCTGACGAGGCGCACGCGCAATTGCTGCACCTTGGCGGTCGTGACGCGATGCTCGATGACGGCGCGTTCCTGTGCGGTGAGGACGGTCTCGCGGGAGGCGACGGTCCCAAGCCGGGCCAGGTCCTGACCCATGGTGGCGAGGAGGACCGAGGCGGCGGTGACGGCCTGGGGTGCGGGGTGGACAGCCGGAACGGCCATCGGGACGGGGGTCTGGGCGCTCGCCGTTGATGGGACGCCGACGAGGGCGAGACCGGCCGTGAGAGCCGTGACGAGGGCGAGGATGAGGACGACGGGTTTGGCGTGCGTGCGTGAAACTGGGCGCACAGGCAGGCTCCTTCGATTCCTGTCTCCCAGGTGAGCTGACGGGCTCGGGCGTGAAGGTCGCCCTACCGATGCTTGGGCCGGTGGTGCTGGCCGTCGCATCCGATTCGCCCCGTGGTCGCGATGGTGCTGCGACCTTGGCCGCAATGGAGCTGCGACCGAGTGGGTCCCCGGTACCGGCGGATCCCGGGGGATCGCGCCAGATTCGACAGGCTGCCGGCTCTCGACGGGTGTCGGGTAGCGACCGGCAGCGAGTTCGACGTTAGGTCGGCGGCCAGATCACGGATCAGTAACGTCCATATTCCGGACGTTCGGCCTCGGTGCTGTGGGAACCGTCACATTCAACCCCTCAAGTCACAACAAACACACGTGTCCCATTTGTAACGAGGTTGGTGATTCCGCTGCAACCCCTCGGACACGGCGCTAGCGTCCGGACGACCGGTGATCGATAACCCGAAGGGCGGCTCCATGGACGACAGCATTCGGACGCACAAGTACACGTTGACCGAGGACGAGATGCCGACGACTTGGTACAACGTCATCCCCGACCTGCCGTCTGCGCCACCGCCGCCGCTGCACCCGGGACGGATGGATCCGGTCGGTCCCGAGGACCTGCTGCCGCTGTTCCCGATGGACCTGATCCTCCAGGAGGTCTCGCAGGACCGGTACATCGATATCCCCGGTGGCGTCCTCGACGTGTACCGCCAGTGGCGGCCCTCGCCCCTCTTCCGTGCGCACCGCCTCGAGGCGGCTCTCGACACCCCCGCACGGATCTACTACAAGTACGAGGGCGTCTCGCCGGCC
>CAIVQM010000421.1 GCA_903908025.1 uncultured bacterium | reverse complement strand
CGCATCCGGACCGTCATCGGCTTCGACTTCGGCAGTTTCCGGATGTTGACGACCACCACTCGGTTGATCAGCGTTCGGACCGTGCGTGCGCGAGCCGCTGACAAAGAGGCGGACCTGACCGCCAGCCGCGAAGCCGTGACGCCGCAGCCCGGCCACGAGACGAGGGTGACACCGCGGCCGAGACTCCGCGACGCGGGACAGGACGGCGTCACGACGGGTGTGGTGGTGGTTGACCCGGGGGCACTCGGCGGAGGAGTAGTGGCAGGAGGGGTGCCCGACGGGGCGCTGGCCGGTGTCGGTGTCGGGGTCGCGGCCGCGGATGACGATGACCAGGCGCCAGTGCCCAGGGCGCTGAGCGCAGCCACGCGGAAGACATAGGCCGTTGCGTTGGTTAGTCCGGTGATGGTCGCGCTGGTGCTGGTGTTGCCGGTGTTCGGCACGGGTGCGGACCAGGTCGAGCCACCATTGGTCGACGACTGGATGGAGTACGCGGTGAGGGCGCTGCCGCCATTGTTCGCAGGGGCGGCCCACGTGAGCTGGACCTGCGAATCACCCGCGATCGCGGTCCCCCATGTCACGGCATCGGGGGGTCCGGTGGGCGTCGCCGCGTTCGATGTGGCCGACCACGTCCCGGTGCCGTTGGCGTTGATGGCCGCCACTTGGAAGACGTAGCTGCGCCCATTGGTCAACCCGGTAACCGTCCCGGACAACGCCGTGCTCCCGGTATTCGCCAGGGCGACACCCCACGTCGCACCCGCGTCGGCTGAGGCCTTGATGGAGTATCCCGTGATCGCGCTGCCCTGAGGACTTGAGCAGCACCACTGGAGGGAGGCCTGCGCGTTGCCGGGTGTGACAGCCGCGCTGAGCACTGGCTCGGTGGGGAGTCCCGACCGGAGGTAGTTACCCGATGCGGGGGACCACGGCCCGGTGCCGACGGAGTTGATGGCGGCGACGCGGAATTGGTAACTCGTGCCGAGCACGTAGGACGTCGGATCGAGGGGGAAGGAGATGTCGGCCGTCCCCCAGCCGGTGAGACTGGAACCGGTGCTGAGTGTCACCATCGCCCACGATGTGCCGCCGTCGCTGGTGTAGTCGATGCGGTAAGTGAGGATTCCTTCCAAAGTTCCGGAATCGCTCGGTGGAGCCCAGTGCAGCGCGGCATCGCTGCCGCTGGTGATGACCCACGTCACCGGCGGTGCCGTCGGCAGGCTGGCGGCGAAGGCGGGGGTCGCAGACACGATCCCTGCCAGCAGCAGGGCAAGGACCGTTGTGATTCCCGCCCACGATCTCAACGTCGCGTACATGTGGCCCCCCGGCCGAGCGTGGCGTGGATGAAGTTGAGCCACTGTCCCACGCTGATGGGGAAATACGGTGGTAATGAGAGGGTTCGGGTCAGGGGACTATCCGTTCAGCGTCAGTTTCGGGAGTGATCCTGCTCGGCTGACATCCGCGCCACATAGGCCGCAGCCTGCGTTCGCCGCTCCATGCCGAGCTTGGCGAGCAGGCTCGACACGTAGTTCTTGACCGTCTTCTCCGCCAGATGCATCTGCTCACCGATCTGGCGATTGGTCATGCCCTCGCCGATGAGTTCGAGGATGCGCTTCTCCTGATCGGAGAGGGCATCGAGCCGGCCATCGTGCTTCTCGCCGTTGCGCAGGCGCTCAAGAACGCGCTGAGTTGCCATGGGATCGAGCAGCGACTTGCCAGAAGCCACCTGACGAATCGCGTCGATGAGGTCGTTGCCTCGGATCTCCTTGAGCACGTAGCCCGAAGCACCGGCCATGATCGCGTCGAAGAGCGCCTCGTCATCGGCATAAGAGGTCAGCATGAGGCAGTGCACCTCGGGCATGGACGAGCGAACCTCGCGGCAGACCTCAACCCCGCTGCCATCGGGCAGGCGAACATCGAGCACGGCCACATCGGGGCGTGCGGCGGGGATGCGGTGCAGGGCATCGGCAGTCGAGCCGGCCTCACCGACAACCTCCATGTCGCGCTCAAGGCCGATGAGGTCGGCGAGCCCCCGCCGGACGATCTCGTGGTCGTCCATCAGGAAGACGCGGATAGTGCCATCGGTCTCGGGGGTGGACATCATGGCGTCATTCTGCACTACCACGTTCGACCCGGTGACAGGATGAGCCCGGAGGTGTGATGAGCGACGGAATCCGTGCGGGCGCAGCGATCCAGCTGCTCTCCCCTGAGGGGGAGCGTGTTTCCAACACGCACTACGACATCTCCCTCGGTGACGCAGAACTCCGGGATCTCTACCGCGACATGGTTCTGGTGCGGCGCATCGACACCGAGGCGACAGCACTGCAACGGCAGGGGGAACTCGGACTCTGGGCCTCGAGCCTGGGCCAGGAGGCGGCGCAGGTCGGTTCGGCCAGGTGCCTGCGTCCGGGCGACTTCGCGTTCCCGACGTACCGCGAGCATGGCGTCACATGGAGCCGTGGCATCAAACCCCTGGAGTTCCTCGCGATGTTCCGCGGTGTCACGAACGGCGGATGGGACCCCATCGAGCGTGGTTGTGCCATCTACACGATCGTCATCGGCAATCAGGCGCTGCACGGTGCGGGCTACGCGATGGGCATCCAACTCGATGACTCAGATGACGCAGTCATCGCCTACTTCGGTGACGGCGCGACGGATGAAGGCGATGTCAACGAGGCATTCGTCTTCGGTTCGGTGTTCAACGCGCCGGTGGTGTTCTTCTGCCAGAACAACCAGTGGGCGATCTCGCAGCCGCGGGAGCGCCGGAGCCGGGCTCCTATCCACGAGCGCGCGGCCGGCTTCGGCTTCCCCGGTGTGCTGGTCGATGGCAACGACATCCTCGCGGTGATGGCTGTCACGCGCGAGGCGCTGGACCGGGCACGCACCGGCGGTGGCCCGACACTCGTCGAGGCATACACGTATCGCATGGCGGCGCACACGACCTCCGATGACCCCACGCGGTACCGACGAGCCGAGGAACTGGAGATCTGGCGACTTCGTGATCCGATCGAGCGGCTCAAGGTCTTCCTCGCACGACAGGGCATCGCCGACCGGCACTACTTCGACCAGATTGAGCAGGAGGCAGACGAACTCGCCGTTCATGTCCGTGACGGCGTCCGATCCATGCCGGAGCCGGAAGCGACCTCCATGTTCGACCATGTCTACGCGGAGTCCCACACGCTCCTCGAGGAGCAGCGCCGCCACCTGCACGAGTACGAGGCCTCGTTCGTACCGGGGGGCTCGGCGTGACAGCGATGACGATGGCGAAGGCGCTGAACACCGGCCTGCGTCGGGCCATGGAGCAGGACAGCAAGGTCATCCTGTTCGGTGAGGACATCGGTCGCCTGGGCGGTGTGTTCCGTATCACCGACGGACTGCAGAAGGACTTCGGTGAGCATCGGGTCATGGACGCCCCACTGGCGGAGAGCGGCATCGTCGGGGCGGCCGTGGGGCTCGCGATGCGCGGCTATCGGCCGGTCGTGGAGATCCAGTTCGACGGGTTCGTCTACCCGGCGTTCGATCAGATCGTGTCCCAGGTCGCAAAGATGCACCGCCGAACAGAGGGCACCGTCCGGATGCCGATCGTGATCCGTATTCCGTACGGTGGTGGTATCGGCGCCGTCGAGCACCACAGCGAGTCGCCTGAGGCGTACTTCGCTCATACGGCCGGGCTGCGGGTACTCACCCCGGGTGACCCGCAGGCCGCATTCGTCACGATCCAGCAGGCCATTGCGTGCGACGATCCCGTCGTCTACTTCGAGCCGAAGCGCCGCTATTGGGACAAGGGCGACGTGGACGAGGGCCTGGACGCGCGCGACCGGCAGCGCGTGCCCGACCCATGGCAGGCGCGGGTCGTGAAGGCCGGCGACGATGTCACGGTTGCCTGCTACGGGCCGATGGTCCGCACGTGTCTCGAGGCGGCGCGCGCATCGTCCGATGCCTCCCTCGAGGTGATCGACCTGCAGTCGCTGTCGCCTCTGGACATCGAGACGCTTGTGGCATCGGTGGAACGCACCGGCAGGCTGGTTGTCGTGCATGAGGCCTCGGCCAATGTCGGGATCGGGGCGGAGATCGCCGCGCGCGTGACGGAGCGATGCTTCTACTCGCTCGAGGCTCCCGTGCTGCGCGTGACCGGATTCGACATTCCCTACCCTGCGAGTCGACTTGAGGAGCACTTCCTCCCCGACCTCGACCGGGTGCTCGATGCCGTCGACCGAGCAATGGCCTACTGAGGTGAGCGGACGATGAGCGAGCTGCGCGTCTTCACCCTGCCGGATGTCGGGGAGGGCCTGACCGAGGCGGAGATCCTGCGATGGCATGTTCGCCCGGGTGACGTCGTCCGGGTCAACGACATGGTCGTGGAGATCGAGACGGCCAAGGCGTCCGTCGAACTGCCCTGTCCCTATGCCGGGACTGTCGACGAACTCCATGTCGCCGAGGGGATGATCGTGCCGGTCGGTTCGCCGATCATCTCGATCCGCACAGCCGACAGTTCACCGGCTGCCTCGAATGAGCGGCAGTCGGTACTCGTGGGTTACGGGGTGCGCACCGATGCCTCCGTGACGCGCCGTGCACGCCGCGCGCCTGATGGCATGGCCGCGCCGGCGCCCGTTCCCGAGCGTGAAGACCCGGCTGTGGGTCGGGCGCGCGCAAAGCCGTTGGTGCGCAAGCTTGCGCGAGACCTTGGCATCGACTTGGGCTCGGTCACGCCGTCCGGACAGCACGGCGAGGTCACGCGGGCCGATGTCATGCGAGCCAGTGGGGGCGAGGCCACGCCGGCCGCGATCTCTGCCGCCCCGAGCCCCGGCGGACATGCCGGTGAGCGCATCTCCGTCCGCGGCGTACAGCGAGCGATGGCCGACGCGATGGTCCAGTCGGCGTTCACGGCACCCCATGTCACGGAGTGGGTCGACGTCGACATGGCTCGCGCGATGGAGGTGCTGTCGAAGTTGCGTGAGCATCCGTCAAGCGCCAATCTTCGAATCAGTCCGATGATCCTGGTGGCGGCTGGTCTCGTGCGAGCCGCCGTCGAGCAGCCGATCATCAACTCCACGTGGGTCGACACACCGGAGGGTGCGCACGTCGTGCTGCATCGCGACGTCAACCTCGGCATCGCGGCTGATACCCCACGAGGCCTGCTCGTGCCGAGCATCAAGGCTGCATCAGCACTGGGCATCGTTGATCTGGCACGCGCGGTTCAACTGTTGATCGAGACCGCCCGGGCCGGCCGAGCGACTCCGGCAGACCTCACGGGTGGAACGATCACCCTCACCAACATCGGGGTGTTCGGCATCGATGGAGGCACGCCGATCCTCAACCCCGGGCAGACGGCGATCCTGGCGATGGGCCGCATCCTGGACCGGCCGTGGGTCGTCGACGGACACGTGGTGGCGAGACCGGTGATGCAGTTGTCGCTGTCGTTCGACCATCGCGTCATCGATGGAGCGACAGGCTCGCGAGCCCTCCGGTCAATCGCTGACTTCCTGGGTGATCCGGCGCTCGCACTGGTCATCGAGGCGGTCGACCGCTAGGGCGTGATGGACCCGTGGGTGGGCCGGAACGCTGGGATCGTCGGCTCCCCGCGGATACCACCTGACGCTGGTCCCGGCTACGACGCAGAGAAAAGTCGCATTCTCTGTCAGTGCTTCTGCTACAGATCCCCTAACGGAACTGGATGCAGTCCACCTAGCCACGGGAGATGCCATGAATGGTCGGAGATCGCTTCTTGGCCTCGTTGCAACCGGGTTGGTGTTGAGCGTCGTCCCCGCTGCCTGGGCAGATACTGGCCCGAATACCACGCCAACTCAGGAAGCCTGCCTCAAGAAGGTCCTTACAGCGGCTGAATACGAGCAGTTCCTGCTCACCCCCTACGACGTGGCTCTGAAGGACAAGTCGAAGTCGTGCCTCACTTCGGGTGGGTCGACGGGGAGCGGGAGCTCATCTGCCGGGACCGCGTCCAAGCCACTTAAGAGCATCCCCACCACCGGCAAGTGGATCCTGGCCAATCCCGTTGACTTGGCGCACGTCACGTCGATCAGCGTCTTCCGGTCGTGCTCGGGTCACGACTACAGCGGGAACAACGTCAACGGCAAGCCCGAGAGTGACAGATCGATGAAGCACTACGTCCAGACGGACGTGCCGTGGACGTCAACGGATTCCATCAGAGGTGTTGCGCCTTTCGCGGGCACCGTGACGATCACGGATGAGCAGTTTCCGCTGGGCAAGCAACTGTCCGTCACTTCTGCTGTTACCGGCTGGCAGATGGTCTTCTTCCATGGTGATCCCCAGGTGAAGAACGGTGCCAAGGTGAAGGCGGGTCAGGTTGTGACCGCTTGGCCTCCGAGCAACGCTCCAGCAGTCATTGATCAGCTACACCCGGAGGGAACCAGCTTCGACATCGCCTTCAGATCGTATGACGGGAGGTACTTGGACTCACCGCTTCTGCACATGGTCCCGAAGGTTTCGAGGGTATGGAACGCAAAGGGCTTCACGGCAAGTCGGGCGATCGTCTCGCAGGCAGCACGCGATACGGCTCCGTGCAAGGGGACCTATAACGCGACGGATGCCTCCGACTGGATCAAGGCGAACTGACCTACGGCGTGATCGACAGGGCGGCCAGCAGGGCCGCCGCCAGCACTGGGTCGCCGGTCAGTTGAATGCGGCCACGGAGGCCGGGCTCATCAACGTCGATGCGGCCACCGGTCAGCAGCATGTAGTCCGGCCACGACACCGCGAGGGAGACGGTGGGGTTTAGCACGGGTGCACACGCCTGCCCACGTCCTTCATCGTCCACCACGACGTACTTGTCTGCCTCGAGGCCCGGCCCCGCGACGGTCACACGCACAGTGGTCCCCGTGGGTGCCTGCGACCCCTTGCTCCAGATCACCGGAAGTGAACGGGTCATCTGCTGAAACGCGATCACCGCGGGGGCACTGTCCCAGCTGCCGTCGAAGCCGATGGCGGTTCGAATGTCCTGCTCGTGCATCCACGTGTCGAATATCCGTATGCGCAGCATGCGTTCGAGAGTCGTGGGGTTGCCCAGGGGACCGATCACGGCCTCGCCCGCGGGCACAGCATCGAGTTGGTTGCGGCGTATCGCGATGGTCTCGCGTAGTTCGGCCAGTACCTCGTCCCGTGATCTCCCGCGGCGGGCGTCCACGCCGACCTCGGTGAATCTGCCGAAGTCGCTCGTGACATGCGGGAGGAGGTCCCAATTCGGCTCGTGGTCATTGCCGGGCGCGCCAGAGAGCACCTGTTCGATTGCGATGATGTGGGCGACGACATCCCCAACAGTCCAGCCCGGGCAGGGCGTCGGGGCGTCCCAGTGCTCGTCGTCGAGCGTGGCACAGACGGCATCGACGTCCTCCAGTGCCTGCTGCCAGATGGTGATCAGCTCGGGATCGGTGGGATTGATGTCACTGCTTTCCATGGGTGCACGTTAGCCGCGGCGCGCGCGCCCCCGTCGTAGAGTCTGGGCATGACCGTTCGCGTGGCACTGATCCAACTGGACTGCTCGACATCGGAGCCGGTGGCGAGCCGGGTCACCCGTGGCTTGAAACTGGTCGACACCGTTGCGCGCGATGCCGACATGGTGATCCTGCCGGAGCTCTGGCATGTCGGGGCCTTCGACGTCGATGCGGCGCGTGAGCACGCGCAGGCCATTGATGGCCCACTGGTGCAGGCGCTCGGTGGCATAGCGGCCGAGCACTCGATCTGGCTGCATGGCGGATCGTTCTGCGAGGTCGACGAGGACGGTCAGCACTACAACACCAGTGTCCTGTTCGCACCGGACGGCGAGCTCGTGGCGGTCTACCGAAAGGTGCACCTGTTCGGCTTCGACGGTGGCGAGACCGTCCTGATGAATGGGGGCGACGAACTCGTCGTCGTCGAGACTCCTCTGGGGCCGACGGGCTTGGCGACCTGCTACGACATGCGATTCCCCGAGATGTTCCGTGCCCTGGTCGATGGCGGTGCGACAGCGATCCTGCTTTCGTCCGGTTGGCCCACGCCGCGCATCGAGCACTGGGATGTCCTGGCCCGTGCCCGGGCCATCGAGAACCAGGTGTGGTTCATCGCGTGCAACGAGGTCGGTTCGCAGCCCGGAGTCGAGTTGGGCGGGCACTCCGTGGTCGTCGACCCGAAGGGCACGGTTGTCGCGCAGGCCGGGAACGGCGCCGAGGTGCTGATCGTCGAGGTAGATCCGGCCGCGGCCAATGAGTGGCGTGCGCAGTTCCCGGTGCTGGACGACATCCGGATCGGCTGATGCTCCAGATACCCCGTCACATCCGGTCGATGACCGACTCGGGGCCGACGACGATGACCGGCTTGCGGGCCGGATCCAGCCAGTCGAGCACATCGCGCATTGCCGCCTGCGGAATGGCGATGCAGCCAGCCGTCGACCGACCATCGGTCACATGCAGGAAGATCCCGCCGCCGGCCCGGGTGTCGGCGGGAACGGTGCTGCGCCGGATGCCGCGGGCGTCGGTGCGGATAGGACCCTGCGGCAGGTTGTAGTCGAGCACGGCGACATACCGGTACTGCCTGTCGTGGTCCCACAGGTCCTCGACGTAACCGCCGTAGGACGCCCACGAAACATCGGCGTCCTGGAACACGTTGTAGGTGTAGGGGCTCTTGGGGTTGTAAGTCCACGCGTCGTTGCGGTCGAACTGCGTGTAGGGCAGGTCGGTACCCGGATTGGCGAACCGGCCGAAGGCGCTCGGGATCGCGAACGTGCCCGCCGGAGTCTTGCCAGTGCCCTGACGTCGCTCGTCGGCCAAGGAGAGGCCGCTCCAGCCGAGACGGGAGGGGGTCGCCGCGACCACCTCGCGCCAGCCACCATTGCCATCTCGCTCGTAGGCGCGCAGGGTGGCGTGGGTCGATCGCCAGGACGGGGCCGTGACGACGATGACCTGCCCTGCCGTGCCGACGTGGGCGAGCCGGGAGGGGTGATAGCGCGGCTCATCGGCCGCTGCCGGCCCGGAGCCGACCGTCAGGAGCAGCCCACACACGGCCGCGACGGCCATGGGGCCGAGAACGTGGGCGGCACTCCATATTCGTGGCACGGGATCACGCTAAACGGGCCGAATTCAGGCCCTGGCAGCGCCCCTCACCGTTCGGTAACTGTTTGCCATCGGTTGGGTTGCCAGACCGACAACCCACGTGCTCTGTCGCTACCTTGATGCCGAATCCCAACGAGAGGAACTGCGCATGCGCAAGTCACTACTGGTCGTACCGGTGCTCCTCACCGCGTCGCTGGTCGCCGCGTGCTCGTCGACCACGACGAGCACCGAGACATCTGCGGCCGCAAGCGCCGCCACCGCTGCAGCAAGCACCGCTGCCTCCCCCGCCGAGAGCGCGGCTGCCACCACCGCAGCCGGCCCCGAGTGCGGCACCACGGTCGATGAGATCGCCGCGAAGGCCAAGGAGGAGGGCAACGTCAACCTGATCGCCCTTCCCGACACGTGGGCCAACTACGGCGGCATCCTGAAGTCCTTCCGCGACACCTACGGCCTCGAGGCCCCCGTCGCGAACCCGGACGGCTCCTCAGCCGATGAGCTCACCGCGATCACGACGCTTGTCGGCCAGCCCGACAAGCCCGATGCGATCGACATCGGCCCGTCCTTCACCCAGCAGGCCAAGGACGACGGCCTGATCGAGGCCTACCAGACCACGAACTGGGCCGAGATTCCGGACGCCCTCAAGGATCCCGACGGCAACTGGGTCGGCGCCTACTACGGGATCATGTCGATCGGCACCAACAAGACCCTCGTTCCCAACGCCCCGCAGACCTGGGCCGACCTGAAGAAGCCCGAGTACAAGGGTCAGGTCACGCTGAACGGTGATCCCCGTGAGGCCGGCGCAGCGTTCGCGGCGGTTGTCGCCGCTTCCCTCGCAAACGGTGGCTCATTCGACGACCTCATGCCCGGCATCGAGTACTTCGCCGAGCTGAAGAAGTCGGGCAACCTCCAGGTCATCGACGTCACCGAGGCAGCGCTACTGTCCGGCGACGTGCCGATCGCACTCGACTGGTCGTACAACTTCCCGGGCATCGCGCCCAAGCTCACCGAGGCCGGCTTCGACTTCGGCATGGTCATCCCGTCGGACGGCCTGTACGGCTCGTACTACGCGCAGTCGGTCGTCTCCGATGCCGCCCACCCGTGCGCAGCGCGGCTCTGGATGGAGCACATCACCGGTGACGCAGGCGCCCTCGGCTACCTCGAGGGTGGCGCTATCCCGGCTCGCTACGCAGCCATGGATGCGGCCGGCGTGATCACGGACGAGATGAAGGCCAATCTTCCTCCGGCCGACCTGATCTCGCAGATCACGTTCCCGACCGCGGCGCAGACCGAGGCACTGAAGACCCAGCTCACCGAGAACTGGGGCCCGATGGTTGCGGATCAGTAAACCGCTCGCTCGATAGGTGGGGCGTCGATCCGTACTTCGGGTCGACGCCCCACCTTGTTCGGGTTCCGGAATAGCCTGTGGTCGTCAATCCGAGCGAGGAGGTGTGCATGCGATCACTGTTTCGCCGGGAGAACCGCCTCGGCCTGTTCGTGGTTGCCCCCTTCGCCGCCTTTGTCGCGCTCTTCCTGATCTACCCGACCCTCGTTGTGCTCTACAAGGCCGTCACGCCGGGGGGCACCCTGGGGACGGATGCCCTTCAGCGGGCGCTGTCCGGCACCTACCGAACCGGCTTCATCAACTCGATCGCCCTCTCGGGCACCAGCGCCATCATCGGCGGCATTGTCGGCATCCTGCTTGCCCTGACGATCAAGAGCCTTCAGCGTCCCCGCTGGCTCCACTCAACGCTCGACTCCTGGTCTGCGGTCGCGTCCCAGTTGGGCGGAGTGCCGCTCGCATTCGCATTCATCGCGACGATCGGAACGCAGGGCATCTTGACGAAGCTGCTCATGAACGTCGGCATCGACCTCAAGGAGTACGGGGTGTCGGCCACCGGCTTCTGGGGAATCGTGATCGTCTACCTGTACTTCCAGATCCCGCTGATGTTCCTCGTGATGATGCCGGCAGTCAGTGGGCTGAAGGAGACCTGGCGTGAGGCCGCAGCGATCATGGGCGCCTCACCGGCCCGCTACTGGAGAGCGGTGGGTATCCCGATCCTCGCACCGGCGGCACTCGGCGGCATCCTGCTCCTGTTCGTCAATGCCTTCACGGCGTATGCCACCGCCTACGTGCTGAACTCCGGCGGTGCCCTGGTACCGCTGCAGATCCGCTTCCTCCTGCAGGGCAATGTGATCACGGGCGAGGAGGATCTCGGCAACGCGATCGTGGCGTGGGTCATCGCTCTGCTGCTGACCAGCCTGCTCCTCATGACCCTGCTGCAGCGTCGCACGCTGAAGTGGACCAGTTCATGAGCATGGAGTCCGTCACGGCATTGGCGCCCGGCCATGGTGATCCCGCCGGCCCGCCGCCCATCGATCGCGGCCGCCGAGGAGTGCGCCCCTCATCGTTCATCAGGTGGGCGTTCCTGATCATGGTGGCGCTGTACTTCGTCGTGCCGATGCTGGCGATGGCGCGATTCGCCTTCCAGAACGTGCCCACTGCGCTACTGACCCCCGAGAAGATCTTCACGGGCTGGTCGATGTCCGGACTGTGGGCCGCGCTAACGGATCCGCAGATCCTGAATGCCGCGAAGACGAGCGTGCTCCTCGTGGTATTCGCGATCATCCTCAACCTGGTACTGCTGGTCCCACTGGCCATCGTGACGGAGGTTCGCAGCCCGCAACTGCGTCCGTTCCTCACCGCGTTCACGTTGCTGCCGTGGGTCATTCCACCGATCGCTCTTGTCGTCGGCGTGGCAGCCACTTTCCGCGCGACCGTCCCCTGGTTCCTGGCCAGCGTCTTCAGCCTGGTCCCGTTCTACGCATTGTGGGCGATGCCGTTCACGTACCGCGCACTCGACGCAGGCCTGCAGGCCATCAGTGCGCGGACCCTGTACGAGGCGGCACGCAGCATGGGGGCCTCGCTCGGCACCATCATCTTCCGTGTTCTGCTGCCCAACATGCGCGCGTCGATGATCGCGGCATCTGGGCTCACTGCGGCGATGGTTCTCGGTGAGTTCGCCTTCGCCTCCCTCCTGCTCAAGACAACCTTGCCGACGCAGATGGTCACCTATGAGCGCAGCGACCCTCGAGGTGGCTTGGCGCTCGCACTGTTCGTCATGCTGCTGACCGCACTGAGTCTTGGTCTGGTGGTGCGCTCTCTGCGGCGCCGAGGCCTCAATGTCCAGACAACCGGCCTGTAGGAGCGAACTGGTGGCAAACGTCGACATGATCGGCATCCGTAAGGCCTTCGGCGCATCGGTCGCCCTGGACGACTTCACGCTGAACATCGCCTCGGGCGAACTCGTCTGCCTGCTCGGCCCGAGCGGCTGCGGCAAGACAACGGCGTTGCGCATCCTCGCGGGCTTTGAGAAGGCTGATCGCGGTGAGGTGCGAGTCGAAGGTCGCGACCTCGCTAACGAGCCTCCAGAGAAGCGGCTGTTCGGGATGGTGTTCCAGGACTACAGCCTGTTCCCGAACATGACGGCACGGCAGAACATCGACTTCGGGCTCAAGGTTCAGAAGAAGTCGGCGACGGAGCGTACGTCGATCATTGATCGCATGATCGAGGTGACCGCGCTGCAGGAGCACGCCGACAAGTTCCCGCACCAGATGTCGGGCGGACAGAAGCAGCGGGTCGCCCTCGCACGTGCCATCGCGACGTCGCCTCGGGTGCTGCTCCTTGACGAGCCGCTCTCCGCGCTCGATGCGAAGGTGCGCGAAACGCTTCGCGACGAGATCCGCCGACTGCAACTGGAGATCGGTGTCACGACGGTCTTCGTTACGCATGACCAGCACGAGGCGCTCGCCATCGCGGACCGCGTCGGCGTCATGAGCAACGGCCGGCTAGAGCAACTTGCCCCGCCTCGCGAGCTCTACGAGAACCCGGCCAACGCATTCGTCGCAGGCTTCATCGGCACCGTCAACCGACTCGCCGCAATCGGACGGTCGGACGGTCGATGGGACATTCTTGGGCGCACGGTTCCGGGGAATCGGCCGGCGCACGAGTTCATCACCGATGTGGCGGCCATCCGGCCCGAGCAACTCGCTATCGACCCAGTCACGGACGGTGGGGCGAGTGTGGTCTCTGTGTCCTTCCTGGGTCCCATCACGCGAGTCATCATCGAAGATGTGCAATACGGCCGAGTCTTCGCTGACATCATCAGCGCGGATGCCTCCGGTCTGGCGCCCGGGCAGTCCGTGCGAGTGCGCCTACGCGACGACGTGGGCGAGATCGTGCTCATCGGAGAGGGCGAATAGATGACGGCTGAACGCGGGCCTGGAGACACGACCCGGGTGACGATCACTCGCGGGGATTTGGGCCCCGGCGGTTGGCGCGAACTGCGTGCCGCGGACGGCGAAGAGCACCCGCAGGAGGTCCCGACCGGCGAGGTTCTGGCCTGCCTGTGGCACCTGTCCGATCTGCACGTGTGTGATGCGGAGTCGCCTGCACGTGCCGAGTACCTGGACCGGCACAGCGACCCGGACTCCCCGTACCGCGAGCAACTGGGTGACATCGGTACATACCGACCGCAGGAGATTCTGACGGTTCAGGTGGCCACGACGATGGTGCGCACGGTCAACGACTGGCGATTCGGGCCGACGACGGGCGCACCGATCGACAGTGTCCTTCTTACTGGCGACCTGACAGACAATGCCCAGCGCAATGAACTTGCGTGGTACCAGAGCATCGTTGAGGGTGGCATCATTTCGCCGCGCAGCGGCGACGAAGCGCGCAGCTCCTGGGTGGGAGCAACCAACCCCGACTATTGCGACGAGCGCTACTGGCATCCGGATGGCGCGCCCGAAGGTGCGGAGCCGGATCGCCCGACGCGGCTGTATGGCTATCCGACGATCTCCGGGCTCGTTGAGGCGGCGCGACGTGATGTCGTGTCTCCCGGCCTGGCGCTGCCGTGGATCAGCGTTCACGGCAACCACGACGGTCTACTGCAGGGGACGGTGACTCCGGACGCCGACCTGCGTGCGCTCGCCGTCGGCTCCGAGCGGATCACCGATCTGCCTGAGGGCCTTGACCCGATGGTGACCGCAGTTGCGATCGACGGCAATGGCCCTGTGCAGTACATCCACGACGCGACGTCGCCCGTCACAACCATCGCACCCGATCCGCGACGCGATTTCGTTGAACCGCATGAGTTTGTCGCGACGACGCGACCGGATGCTGCCCCAGGCGAGCCGAAGTACTTCGTCACGGATGTCGGGCGACTGCGCATCGTCGCCATCGACACGGTGAACCCGCACGGCGGCTGGCAGGGCTCGCTGGGTCAGGTGCAGTTCGACTGGCTGGTCCGTACTCTCGATGACTCGGCCGATCGCTATGTCGTGATCGCGTCGCACCATCCCAGTCCCACGCTTACCAACGGCTATGCGCCGGAGGGTGCTGAGGAGCGAGTGCTCGGGGACCGTGTTGTCGAGGCGCTGCTGTCACGGGCGAATGTCATCGCCTGGATCGCCGGGCATGTGCACTTTCACGCCGCGGGCCGGCACGGCGACGACGAGCGAGGATTCTGGGAGATCACGACGTCGTCACTGATCGACTGGCCTCAGCAGGCGCGCATCCTGGAGTTCGTGCGAGTGAATGATGGGCCGACTCCGGAGATTGCGATCGTGAGCACGGTGGTCGACCACGGTGCACCACCGCAGTGGAATGCGGCCGCCCTAAACGATCCGGCGAATCTCGCAGCCATCTCTCGGTCGCTCTCGGCCAATGACTATCGGCTGCGCGAGAGTTCGCTGCGTGGCCTGAACCTCGAATCGGCTCCGGAGGTACGCAATGTCGTCTGGCGCTGCCCCGATCCGTTCGCGTCTTCCAGTTAGGAGGCGGTGGGGAGTCCCGCAGCCTCCCAGCCACTGATACCGGACTCCAGTTCGTAGATTCCGTTGATCCCGGCTTGCGACATGGCCGCGACCGCGGCCTGTGAGCGGTTGCCGCTGCGACAGTAGACGGCGTACACCCCGGCGGGGTCGAGCCCGGCGATCTGTGCGGCGAAGTCGGGACCCTCGACGTTGTAGTTGATGGCCCCCTCGATGTGACCGGCAGCAAACTCCTCGGGCGTGCGTACGTCGATCGTGGTCACTCCAGTGCCCCCGACGATCGTTGCGAACATGGCCGCATCGACGCGCTCAGGAGCGGTGGGTGGGGTGATGGCGGCGGCCGGACCCTGCACGGCCGCGGCGGTGACTGGCGCAGCAGTCTCGGTCGAGGAGCAGCCGGTGAGGCCGAGGGAGAGGGCGGCGAGGCTGGCAGCAGTCAGGACGAGGAGGCGCTTTCGCATACCCCCTAGGGTATCCCATCTTCTGTTGAGAGGCGAGCTGTGGTGGGGTTCCCGG
>CAIVQM010000420.1 GCA_903908025.1 uncultured bacterium | reverse complement strand
GCTGGCGGAGGACCTACGGATCCACCGGCCCGACGACACCGTGGTGCAGTGCGCTGCGGCATCAGGCCCAGGCGAACTCACCTTCTTCCGGGTGCCGGGCACGGGGCTGGGGACGCTCGACGCAGCCGAGGCGCAGGCAGCGCGGGAGCGCGGCTTCGAAGTCGACGAAGTGGTCGTCGAGACGGACTCCCTCGACGCGATCCTCGCGGCGAATGGCGTCATCGACGTGCACTTCATGACCATCGACGTTGAGGGCGCGGAAGCCATGGTCCTGCAGGGGCTTTCGCTGGCGAGTGTTCGACCGTGGGTGCTGTGCGTCGAAGCCGTGTTCCCAGGCACAACGACACCCAGTCATGCTGACTGGGAGCCTCGCATCACCGGGAGCGGCTACCGATTCGTCGCGTTCGACGGCGTCAACCGCTGGTATGTCGCCGACGAGCATGCCGATCTCGCCGATGCGGTCGCGATCCCGTTCAACGCGGTCGATGCCGGTGAGCACGGCTGGGTCGTCGTTGACCATGCTGACGCGCAGCAGCGCGCTGATCGCGCGGACATTCGCCGCGCCTGGCAACGTGAGCTGATCCTCAACGACATCCGGGGCGAAGTGCCCAAGGCGGAGTACGAGAAGCAGATCGGCGAACTGCGAGGGGCTCTCATCCAGGTCGAGGGGTCGCGCACCTGGAAGTACTCACGCAAGGTGGCGAAGGTGGGCAAGGCGGTCGTGTTCCGCGGACGACGTGCCCTCACACACCTGCCCCGGCCGATGCAGGACGCGATGGTGCGCTCGCGCCACCTCAAGCACGTGACGATCAATATGGGGCACCTCACCGATCCGGCCTTCCTCGGAACCCCGCCGGCGGATGCCGTCGGCTGGATCACTCCGGACGGTCTGCCTCCTGCACCGGAACACGGCTTCGAGCTCACGGCCTTCACCCCCGACGATGCGACCGCGGCGCGCGCATGGATCGCGGCGGGGCCGTATGACACCGATGCCCTGCTCGACCGCCGCACCGACAACCACGGTGACGAGGTCGGTCGCACACTGGCAGCACTCCGCCTGCGGCTTCGGCTTGCCGACCATCCGGTGAATCCGCTGTGGGCCGGCGGAAACAGGGTGCTGTTTGATGCCCGCTGCCTGCAGGCCCCGGCTTTCGGCAACCGTGGGATTGGCCGCTTCGCGAAGGCGGCGCTGCTAGCTGCGCGCGAAGCGGTCGGAGAGAAGCGACTGGTACTCCTAGTCGATCAGGGCTTAGAGGAACTGCCGACGGAACTCGCGGGTTCATGCCAGCAGGTCACGCGCGTCACCGAGCGCACGCTGCCGACCTACGGCGTGCTCGTCCAGCCGTCGCCGATGACATCGAGTGCGCAGCCGCTCATTCCGCTGCTGCACAGCACCGCTCACAAGATCGCGATCGTCTTCGACTACATCCCCATGCATTACCCCACGGTGTACCTGCGCAATGTCGCTGCGCGCGCGGAGTATGCCGCCGCCCTCGACGCGCTACGGATGTACGACGACTTCGTCTGCATCTCCGACCTCGTGCGCCGGGAAACGGCTCAGATCCTCGGGCGAGCACTCGAAGGCCCGGGTGCGATCGATGCGGTGGTGGCGTGGCCACGTGATGTCCTGCCAACGGATGCCCCGATGGCAAAGGCTCCGAAAACAGCCCACGGCCCGATCGTCGTCATGACGGGCGACGATGCGCGCAAGAACACGTTCGGGGGACTGGCAGCGATCGGTGCGGCGACATCCGGTGCCGAGACGCGCGATGTCGTCGTCATCGGGATGGCCGGCCAGGAGACGCGGGTGCACCACTGGTCGATCGCCGCGGCGATGCGCCCGGGGGAGGCGCGTACACCCGAGCGCCTCAGCGACGAGGACATGACGGCCCTGCTCGCGAGTGCCAGTCTCGTGGTGGTGCCGTCCTTCGACGAGGGCCTGTCGCTGCCGGTCATCGAGGCGCTGCGGGCGGGTGCGCCGGTTGTCGCGTCCGACATTCCGGCCCACCGCGAGCTGCTGGGGAGCGGCTCCTTCCTTGCGGATCCGAGGAGCCCAAGGAGCATGTCGAAGGCGATCCGTCGGCATCGAGGCCGAGCGGGCACCCGCACGCAGCAGCTGCGTCGGCTCTCCGTTCACAGGCACGCCAGCCTCGAGTCGGTGATCGCCTCAAAGCTGCAGCAGCACGCGCCCTCGGCGGTCGTCGAGATCTCCGAGGCCCGGGTCTACACCGGTGGGCGTCCGCTCAGCGTGGGAATCGCAACTCCCTGGCCACCGCAGCGATCGGGGGTTGCCGATTTCGCTGCCGCCACCACCATCGAACTCGCCCGCCTGTGTGATGTCACGGTCTACACCACCCATGACGCGGATGTGGCGGGGACGATCCCGTCCGATGTGCGGATCAAGCACGCGAGCATCGACAACGTGCTCGAGCACGGTAGCGATCACGATGTGTTCGTCTCCATCGTCGGCAACAGCCACTTCCACGTGCCGTTCATCGAGTTGCTCGGCAGCGTCGACAGTGTCGTCATCACCCACGACACCCGACTCGTCGAGCTCTATATGGCCACGTGCGGCAAGGGCGGCCTCGAGCAGCTCATGCTCCGCGGCACCGGACAGCGCGAACTGCGGCCGTCGCTCGACGACCAGATCGAGGACATGCGCCTGCTGCAGAACGCCGGGTTCTGGGAGGTTGCGCGGCGTGCGCGCCTGCTCGCGTCCCACTCGCCCAGCACAGTCGAGCGCATAGCAGCCGAGACGGGCGTGACGCCAAAGGTGCTGCCATTCGCCAACTATCGGCAACCCGCCGCTGACTACCGAACGGGTGATGGTCGAGCAGAGGCACGGGCGCGACTCGGCTTCGACGAGCCGCCCTACGCCGGCACCGTGCATCTGGCGACCTTCGGCTTCGTCGACGTGCGCACCAAGCTGATCGATGTCGTCGTTGAGTCGGCGGCGTGGCTCACCCAGTGGGGCCACCGCGTCAGCCTCCACGTTGTGGGTTCGGCATCACCGGGGGAGGCAGAGGAGCTGACCCGCCGTGCGGCCGAGGCCGGCATCGCGAACTTCGAGATCACCGGCTACGTCTCGGATGACGAGTTCCGCGACTACCTGCTCGCCGTCGACCTCGGCCTGCAGTTGCGGGTGAGTCCGCTGCTCGGTGTGAGCGGTCCGCTCAGCGATATGGCCGCCTATGGCACCCCGGCCCTCGGCAGCCGGGGCCTGTGCACCGACGTCGACACCCCCGACTTCATTGACCGCCTGCCCGATGACATCAGCCCGGTGACCTTGGCCGAGGCGATCGAGCACCGGCTCGCTAACCCCGTCGATGTCGAGACTCGCGAGGCGATGCGCACGGATTACCTGGCACGCAAGGCTCCGGCGGTCTATGCACGTGCGTGGTTTGACCTGCTCACCGATGTGGCGCGGACTGCCGCGCCTGGTGAGGCTTAGGACACAGCCGGAGACTCGGCGGGACCGTCGACCCAGAAGGTCACCTGCCACTGATCGTTCTGGAAGTGATCGACCGCGGCGACCCAGTGGTAGTAGGCGCGCGGGGGCAGGGACAGTCCAGGTGACGGGAACTCGACGAGCACCGTGCCGACACCGCTCGCACCGGCCGGTGCACCGGATCGTGGCGCGACGCGAAGCGTCTGGGTGATGACGATTGCATCCCCTGCGTCATCTCGGACCGGCTCCCTGTCGTCAGTGACCAACTGGAGAGTGAAGGACAGATCCTTGTTGCAGCGATCCCAGGGGACCTCGACGATTGCGGCGAGGCACATCGACACGCCGCTGCCGGGTGGGGCCTGCGTCCAACTCCAGCCCGCGTTCAGCAGGTTCAGGCCGCCGGAGCCCTTGTCGAGATTCCCGCGGTCGGCAAGAACGAGTTGAACGCGGTAGTTGACGGTCACTGGCCCGCTCCCTGGGAGCTTCGGCCGTGCCACACGGTCAGGAGGGACTGGTTGACCGACCCGCCTTCACGGATGTCCTCGAGGCTGGTGAACGGAACCGCGGTCGCAACGAGGCTGTCGGCCAGGACCTCGCGCTGGATGCGCTCGATCACCCACTCGCGAACCATCGTGGCTGGCGGAAGACCCTCGCGGTCGGCGATCGACCGCAGCTCGCCGAGCAGTCCAACCGGAATTCTGATGCTGTACACCTGAGCCGGTTCGCTGGTTGACCGCCGGCGGAAGGCGCGAGGCAGTGGCTTCCCGCCCGCCTCTACCGCCTCTGCATATTCGGCGACGGAGGTGATGTCCTCGATCGTGTCCTCATTCATGGGTGCCTCCGTTCAGGCCACCGAGTCAAAGGTATGAACTAAGCGTAATACGGGCCGTAATACGAAACAAGTGGCTCTGGAGGCCGCCTGGACTGTTGCACTTAGGGCACTTGAGACGTAGCCTACCTGCATGCCCCTCACAGTTTTGGCCCTCGATGCTGCGACAGCCGACCACGACTCGCAGGTCCTTCTCACCGCGGCCGAAGCTCTGGATGACGGGGCCACGCGGGAAGCGGTGCAGCGACTTGCCGCGTCGCTCCGGTCAGGCGCTGTACTGGCCACCGCGGATGAATCCGTTTCACCAAAGGTCGCCGGCGCAATGCTGGGCGTCTCGCGCCAACTGGTTGATCGGATGATCAAGGACGGCCGATTGGCATCTACGACCAAGCCGGGCAGCGCTCACAAGTTGGTACGCGTCAGTGATGTCGTGCAATTGGATCAGGAGCGCAGTCGTCGGAATTCGGCGGTCGACGAACTGGTGTCCGGTCTCCTCGACGACGGAGACGAGCATTGAGACGCGCCTTGCTGACAGCCGTGCAATACGGTCGCCTCATGCGAGGTGAGGGCTGATGTACATCGGCATCGACATCGAGCAGTTCGTGCGCGACCCGTACGGGTCTGGCATCCAGCGCGTGCTGCAGTACCTCGCTCGCGAGTGGCCCAGCGACATCGTGCAGGCCGACTTCGTCGTGCCGTTCGACGGTGCCCACGCGCTGCTCACGCCGGAGCAGGCCGCGGAGCTGGTCAGCATCCCGTTCCTGCCGCGGGAGCCGGGCAGCGATCTGCGCGAACTCGTGCACGACCACCTCGTCGATCTGAACCCGATGCGGGTGAAGCCGGGCGACCTCCTCGCGATCTACGACTCCTGGCTGCTTCCGGAGGTCTCGTACCTGCCGTCGGTGCTCGAGCGGTTCGAACTGTTCGCCAAGTGCGTGCCCACGGCGATGATCGGCTATGACACCCTGCCAATGTCCGAACCGGCCAACTACCGGTTCCGACCGGGCACGGCTGCATGGGTCAGCGAGTACTTCCGGCACCTGGCCACCGCCGACGCCGTGATCTGCATCAGCGACTACGCCCGCGACGCCATCCTGGGCCGCCTGCGCCGCGACCCGGCGCTGCCGATCACCGTCGCCCACCCCGGCGGCGATCACCTGCCCACGCGGACTGCCAACCCGCCCGAGCACCCCGTTTTCGCCCGTCTGGGGACGCTGGAGGCCCGAAAGCGGCCGGTCGAGATCGCGGAAGCCTTCCGCGATGCCGTCGGCTCAGGCGGCTCCGAGGCCGAGCTGCTCTTCATCGGCGGGGCATCCTCCTCCGATGAGGGGATCAACCGGGCAATTCGGGAGCAGGTGGCTCTCGGTGGCGTGCGCTGGGTCGAGGGCGCCAACGATGCCGAGGTGCACGACCTCGTGCATGGCTCGAGTGCCTTCCTGTCGATCGGGGTCGAGGGCTACGGCATCCCGGTGCTCGAGGCCATCCGGCTCGGCACGCCCGTGCTCTTCGACGGCATGCAGCCGGCCGGTGAGTTGATGCAGGGCCGGGGTGCGCAGCGGATCGACGGCCTGTCACAAGCCGGTCTGGCGGCCGCCTTCGCCGAGTACTCGCAGCCCG
>CAIVQM010000419.1 GCA_903908025.1 uncultured bacterium | reverse complement strand
GTCTCTGAAGGTGCGCGCGCCGACCTCGCGGCGTTCCACGCGGTCTATGTCGAGACGGCTGCCCGAGATCACTTCACGCCGCGTGCCCTCACCTACTTTGAGCGCATGTGGGATGGGCTGAACGACGTCGATCCCGGACGGATGGGGCTGTACCTCGCACACTACGAAGGCCGCCTCGCCGCTGCAACGATCATGGTCCGCGTCGGCACGCACGCGTGGTACTCATACGGAGCGTCGACAACCGCCGACCGCGATGTTCGTCCCTCCAATGCGCTGCAGTGGCGCATGATCTCCGATGCGCACGCCCTCGGCTGCGAGCTGTACGACCTCCGTGGCATCGCCGACACCCTCGATCCGGAGAACCACCTGTACGGCCTCGTACAGTTCAAGGTGGGTACCGGTGGCTTCGCACAGGAGTACGCAGGGGAGTGGGACCACATCCTGCGGCCCATGTGGGCCAAGGGTTTCCGCGCCTACCAATCGAGGAAGGGATAGCCGAATGGCCTTCGCCGTCACGATCGATCCGCAGCGCTGGAATGCTCATCAGGACGCCGTCTGCGATGCGGTGCGCCGCGCGGCTGGCGCGCCCCTCGTCCCCGTGATCAAGGGCAATGGCTACGGGCTCGGGCAGCGACTTCTCGCCGATCAGGCGATCCGGATCGGTGCCGACACTGTGGCCGTCGGCACCGTCTTCGAGGTCGACGAGGTCGCGCAGTACGGCACATTCGACATCATCGTGCTCGAACCCTTCGAGCCACGCGACACCTACGCCGCGGACGCCTGGTGGCGGCTCGGCACCCAGTTGTTTGCCGGTCGAGTCATCCGCACGGTCGCGTCACGCGAAGCGCTGATCGCGCTCGCGAGTGGACACGGATCCGTTCGCGTTCTATTGGAAGCTCAGACATCGATGCACCGGTTCGGATTCGACGAGGCAGAGTTGCTTCGCGTCCTCGCCGATGCCGATGTGCGTCAGGCGTTTGCCATGGGTCAGGTCCTCGTCGAGGGTCTGGCGCTCCACCTGCCGCTCGCGCAGCCAGCCGACGAAATCGACCCACGCGGTGCGAGCCTCGGCACAGCCAAGGTGCGCGAGGTCGTGCGCTGGGCGGGGCTATGGCAGTCCGAGACCGAGGTGTGGTCTGGCCACAACTCACCGGCGAGCCGGGTGTGGGTGTCGCATCTCGACGATCGTGAGATGGCAGCAGTCGTCACGTCGGTCCCGGACATCTCCCTGCGGCCGCGTATCGGCACCCGCCTGTGGCTGGGCGACCGTGCGGCCCTGCACGCTGCCGGGACCGTCCTTGCCGTCCATCCGCTGCCGAGCGGCGCGCACGTTGGCTACCGCCAGCGCACGGGACCGAAGGACGGCACGCTCGTCGTGGTGTCCGGCGGCACATCCAACGGGATCGGCCTCTCAGCACCGACGCCGGCGGCCAACGTCCGTCAGCGGGTCGTGACCGCGGGCACCGGAGCTTTGGATGCGGCGGGCCGCGCGCTGTCGCCCTTCAGTTGGGCGGGCAAGCAGCGTTGGTTCGCTGAGCCGCCCCACCAGCACGTGTCAATGATCTGGCTGCCGAAGGGCTGCGTGATCCCTGCCGTCGGCGACCGCATGCGCGCTGACGTGCGATTCACGACCTCGCGGTTTGACGCGGTCGTCGGCCTAACGTGACCACGTCCGGCGCGCGGTCGAACACGCCGCCGCCCGGGTCGTCCTCGTCCTCACTGAAGCCGTCGGTACGCACCGGGTCGTACTCCGGCGCCAGCATGTCCTGTAGGACCATCGCCGCGTAGTAGACCGTCACGATCACATGGATCACGACGGCGACCGTGTACTCCTGGCCCGTGAGGCCGGTCGTGTCCTCGACGCCGTACGAGACGAGGAACCACCAGATCGCGACGAAGTAGATGACCTCGCCGGTCTGCCAGATCAAGAACTCCCGCCAGCGCGGACGCGCCATCACTGCCAGCGGGATGAGCCACAGTGAGTACTGCGGTGAGTACACCTTGTTGGTGATGACAAACGCTGCAACGATCAGGAACAGGACCGACGCGAGGCGCGGACGACGACGTGCCGCAAGCGCAACCCACGCGATGCCCACGCACAGCAAGAGGAATGACCCCGTAGCGACCATGTTCAGTTTGTCGGCAGGGATGCCGCCAAGACCCGCTTGAGACATGGCGAACCATATCGATCCGAAGTCCTCGCCACGGGTCTGGCTGAACCGGTAGAAGTACGACCATCCTTCGAAGTTCGCGACCATGAAGGGCACGTTCACCGCCAGCCACGAGATTGCGGTGCCAGCGACCAGCAGACCGAATGCGCGCCACTTCGCGGTACGAATGGTCAGGACGAGGAAGCCACCGAGGAACAGCAGCGGGTAGAACTTCGCCGCCACCGCGAGTCCCAACAACAGCCCAGCTGCCATCGGATGCCGACGCGACCACAGCAGTAGGGACACCCCGATGAAGGCCAGCGGAAGCAGGTCCCAGTTGACGGTGGCGGCCAGGATCATCGTCGGCGCCAGTGCGACCATCGCCGCATCCCACGGACGGCGGCGAACCGTGAGCGCCGTGGCGACAACCGTGACGACGAAGGCGAGGAACAGCATGACGACGTTGACGTCGAAGAACACGGTGCCGGGGCTGTCGGTCGTGGCCACGGATGTGATCGCGGAGGTGATCATCGCCGCCACCTGCATGAAGCCGCCCGTAAGTACCGGGTACTCCAGGTGCTGTCCGTCGGGCATGGCCTGCACGTAGGGGATCAGACCGTCAGCGAATCCCCGCAGCGAGTACAGCGGTGAGATGTCGGTGTAGCACAGGTGCTCGTAGCGTTCGGGCGATCGCCAGCCCTGTGAGCGGCAGGACAGGTCGAGAACATAGCCGAGGGCGTAGGAGAACGTCGCCATGGCAACGAGCAGCCGAAGCGGATTCCACCAGCCGGTACCGATCCGGGCCCAGCGACCGAGGGGACCGCCGATGCCGCCCACCGTGCTCGCAACAACCGGGTCCTCCTGCGATGGCAGGACGATCGGTGCTGGCGGGTTCACTACGGTCGGCCTTCCTCGATCGGCGGGCTCGGGGGCGGGGTGGGTTCGGGTGTCGGGGAGAACAGCGAGTCGTCCGGGGACTGGCTCGGTGTCCCGATGGGTGACGGCTCTGCCGACGGGTCGGTCGGAAGTGTAGCCACGGGTGATGCCTCGTTCGAGAACTCCGGCATGACCACGGGCGTCGGACAGCCGAGGGGTACCTCAACTCCCTCAGAACTGATCGTGGCCGGGCAGTCCAGTGGCGTGGCGACGCCGTCGGGCGGCGGCGGGAACTCCTCTACCGGCAGCCCCTCCAGGGCCGCCGTCATGAACGCCGTCCAGATCGCTGCGGGGAACGATCCGCCGGTGACCGTCTCCAGACCGCCAGTCCCGGACAGCGAGACGGGGATGCCATCGGCATCCTCCTTCGCCATCAGGACGGCGGTCGCGAGCTGCGGTGTGTAGCCGACGAACCAGGCGCTCTTGTTCCCGTCCGTCGTGCCGGTCTTGCCCGCGGCGGGACGGCCGAGTGCCTTCGCCGTCGATCCGGTGCCGTTATCGATGACGCGGTTGAGTGCGTAGGTGACGGTGTCGGCGACGGTGGCGTCGAAGGCCCCGTCAGTCTTCACATCCAACTGGAACAGCAGTCCGCCATTGGGTCCGATGACCTTGGTCACTACCGACGGTGTTGCCCGCGAGCCGCGAGCCGCGAACGTGGCATAGGCATTGGCCATATCGAGGCCCGAGGGCGACGCCGTACCGAGAACGAAGGTGAGGTCGAGTGCGTCGAGGTCCATGCCTGGAGTGTCGGCCGGCACGCCTGCACGCACGGCCGCGTCAGCGACCGACTGCACACCGATATCCGACTCAAGGGTGACGTAGGCGGAGTTGATGCTGTTCTCCGTCGCCTGCAGCAGCGTGACGGGACCGTAGGACTTGTCGCCGTAGTTGGAGAAGGTGTATCCATCAACGGTCGTAGGGGAGTCACCGGGGAGGATGGTCGTCAGGGGCACCTCCTGCTCGGTCGCCGCAGCTAGCGCGAAGGGCTTGAAGGTAGAGCCCGCCTGGGCAAACGGGCGCGTGGCGTTGTTGATCTGGTCGGTGATGAAGTCCTGCCCGCCGTAGATCGCGACGATCTCGCCGGTACCGGGGCGCACCGCCGCCAGTCCGATGCGCAGGCCCTCCGTGCCGTTCGACGGCCCGACCTTGCGAACAGCAGCGGTCGCGGCCCGCTGTGCGTTCCGGTCGAAGGTCGACGTGATGCGCAGTCCGCCGCGCTGGATCTCCGTCTCGTCGAAGCCGAGGTCTGCCAACTGCTGCTCGACCATCGTCAGGAGGAAGCCGGTCTGACCACCGAGTCGGTCCTTGGCCTTGAGCTTCTTGATCTTCGGGAAGTCGGCGTTCTTTCGCTGCTTCGCCGTCAGCCAGCCTTGCTCGACCATTCCGTCGAGCACGTAGTTCCAGCGGGCCTCGAGTGCGGCCGCGCTGTCCTCCGGGGCCAGTCCGCTGGGGGACTTGATGATCGACGCAAGCACGGCACCCTGCTCGAAGGTGAGTTCGCTGGCCGGGACGCCGAAGTAGGCGATCGCTGCCGCCTCGATGCCGTAGGCGCCGCGTCCGAAGTAGATGGTGTTGAGGTAGTTGCCGAGGATCTCGTCCTTCGACACGACCGTCTCGAGCTTGAAGGCGAGCAGGGCCTCCTTGACCTTGCGGTCCCACGAGCGCTCCTGCGACAGGAAGGCATTCTTCGCGTACTGCTGCGTGATGGTCGAGCCGCCTTGGGTGGAGCCGCCCGTCAGGTTGTTCAGTACTGCGCGGCCGATGCCCAGTGGGGACACGCCACCATGCTCGTAGAAGCCGCGGTCCTCTGCGGCGAGCACCGCGTGCTGTACCTCTATCGGAACGTCGGCGAGGTCGATGCTGCGACGGGTCGAGTCGCCGAGTCGTCCCACTTCGTTCCTGCCATCCGCCCAGTAGACGATCGTCGCCTCACTCGTCGCGACATCGTTGGGAGTCGGCACGGTCGTGCGGGCGAGGAGGAAGGCGAAGGCGGCAAGGCCCAGGCCACCGACGATCAGGACAGTGAGAATCAGCCAGCGCAGCCAATGCCTCTTGGCGCGCGGCGGGGCAGCAGCGGGTCGCTTGGCCGGCGTGCGTTTCGCCGGCCCTTTGCTTTGGGCCACAGGTCCTCACGTTGTCAGGGGAAGGTGACTACTTAAGAAGATCACGCGGGGTGGGCAGAGCGCGTCGCGGCACGCCGTCGCCTAGGACGTATGTCGTCAGCAGGAAGTTCCAGTGGCAGTGCTGGCAGACCTCGACGACGTAGACCTTGAAGGCACCGAACTTGTGTGCCATGCCCGGCAGGTCGGCGGTCTGACGGATGCGGCCGGAGTAAGGGCCGAGTTCGTCGCCGTACACGTAGGTGACCGTGACCAGGCCGTCATCCCGGCACGCCGGGCAGTCCCGACCGACCAGTTCGCCGTGGAATCGGGCCGCCTTGAGTAGATAGGGATCGGCATCGCACAGATCCGAGGACAGGCCGCCGCCGTTGAACAGCCGCTGCAGGGCGGCCCGGCGCTGAAGGGCGTGGTCGACGACGGATCTGGGGCGTTCGGGGTGTGCGACGGGCTCGGCCGGGGGCAGCTCCGCCGAGGACTTCGTCCGTCGAGTGGCCGAGGCGGACTCACCGCGGGCGATGGTTCCGCGGATTGCCGTCTTACGGGGCCCTGCCATGCGGCCAGAGTCTACGGGTGGGCTCGAAACCCTATTTTGATATATCGGATTGATATGTTGTACTGAACTATGGCCAAGCGGCACGACGTCCTCGAGTTCGCCGTCCTCGGCGTCCTGTCCGAAGGCCCCCTGCACGGCTACGAGCTCCGCAAGCGCCTCGCCACCGTGCTCGGCCCCTTCCGGGCACTGTCCTACGGCTCCCTGTACCCCTGCCTTCGCCGTCTGCAGGCCAAGGGCCTGATCGATGACGTCGCCCTCACGCCGGCCCTCGACTCGGCCGCCCCCGCTCTGTCCGCGCGCCGCGCGCGCGTCGTCTACGCCATCAGCGCCGATGGCAAGGAGGAGTTCGGCACGTGGGCCAACCAGCCCGGTCCCGAGGCCTGGGAGGACGAGGGTTTCGCCGCCCACCTGGCCTTCTTCAGCCGCACCGAGGCGCGGGTCCGACTGCGCATCCTCGAAGGCCGGAAGTCGCGACTCGAGGAGCGCGTCGACACCCTGCGTGAATCGCTGACCCGCAGCCGTGAGCGCATGGACGCCTACACACTCCAACTCCAGCAGCACGGGCTCGACGGTGCCGAGCGCGAAGTGCGCTGGCTCAACGAGCTGATCACCAATGAACGTACGTCCCTCACTAAGGAGCAGCAATGAGTTCGGTTCGCGTAGCAATCGTCGGTGTCGGCAACTGTGCTTCTTCGCTCGTTCAGGGCGTGGAGTACTACAAGGACGCCGATCCGGCCGAGTTCGTCCCCGGCCTCATGCATGTGCAGTTCGGCGACTACCACGTCCATGATGTCCAGTTCGTAGCCGCGTTCGACGTCGACGGCAAGAAGGTCGGCCTCGACCTGTCGGAGGCGATCAACGCCTCGGAGAACAACACCCTGAAGTTCGCGGACGTCCCGCCGACGGGCGTCATCGTTCAGCGTGGCACCACGCTCGATGGCCTCGGCAAGTACTACCGGGAGACGATCACCGAGTCCGATGCTGAGCCGGTCGACGTCGTGGCCGCCCTCAAGGACGCCAGGGTCGACATCGTCGTCTGCTACCTCCCCGTCGGCTCCGAGGATGCCGCGCGGTTCTACGCCCAGTGCGCGATCGATGCCGGCTGTGGATTCGTCAATGCCCTGCCTGTCTTCATCGCCGGCACGCCCGAGTGGGCGCAGAAGTTCGTCGATGCGGGTCTGCCGATCGTCGGCGACGACATCAAGAGCCAGGTCGGCGCGACCATCACGCACCGCGTCATGGCCAAGCTCTTCGAGGACCGCGGCGTGATCCTGGATCGCACCTACCAGCTCAATGTCGGTGGAAACATGGACTTCAAGAACATGCTCGAGCGCGACCGCCTCGAGTCCAAGAAGGTCTCCAAGACGCAGTCCGTCACGTCGCAGGTCACCTCACACGACATGGGCGCGCGCAACGTGCACATCGGACCGAGTGACTACATCGCCTGGCTCGACGATCGCAAGTGGGCATTCGTGCGCCTCGAGGGCCGCGCGTTCGGCGATGCCCCACTGAACCTGGAGTACAAGCTCGAGGTGTGGGACTCGCCGAACAGCGCCGGCGTGATCATCGATGCCGTTCGTGCGGCGAAGATCGCCATGGACCGCGGCATCGGTGGACCGATCCTGTCCGCGTCGAGCTACTTCATGAAGTCGCCGCCGGTGCAGTACAACGACAGTGAGGCGAAGCAGGCCGTCGAGGACTTCATCGCCGGCACCATCGAGCGCTAGCAGAAGCACCGACACAGAAGCACTGGGAGAAATCGGCGACAAATGCCCCGTCGCCCCTCGTCCTCACCCGTTTCTCCCGGACTCCGGGAGAAACGGGTGATGGGCGGGGGGTCCGGGGCCTTCTTTGCCGATTTCTCCCGGTGCCTCGTTGGTTTCTCCCGGTGCCTCGTTGGTTTCTCCCGGTGCATCGAAGGGCTCCTGACGGATAGCGTCACGGCATGGAATACCGGACGATCTTCGAACCCTTCCGCATCCACTCCGTCGAGCCCCTGCGGCTGACCACCGAGGACGAGCGGCGCGATGCCCTGGCCACCGCCCACTTCAACCTCTTCTCACTCCGATCACGCGACGTGATGATCGACCTGCTCACCGATTCGGGCACCGGGGCGATGAGCCGCGACCAGTGGGCCGCCATCCAGCACGGCGACGAGTCCTACGCCGGGTCACCGTCCTGGGAACTGTTTCGTGATGCCGTCCAAGAGCTGTTCCCGTTCACGCACGTCATCCCGACACACCAGGGCCGCGCCGCAGAGAAGATCCTCTTCTCTCTCATCGGCGGTCCAGGGACGTTCATCCCGAACAACACCCATTTCGATACGACACGCGCCAACATCGAGTTCAGCGGAGCTGTCGCCACCGACCTGGTGATCGACGAGGGTCGCGACCCACAGTCACGGCACCCCTTCAAGGGCAATCTCGATCCGGTGAAGCTCGTCGCCTACATCGAGGAGCACGGGCGCGAGAACATCCCGGTGATCATGCTGACCGTCACGAACAACTCCGGCGGTGGGCAGCCGGTATCGCTGCAGAACATGCGTGAGATCCGGGAGATCTCGCTGCGCTACGACATCCCGCTCTTCCTCGATGCCTGCCGCTTCGCCGAGAACGCGTGGTTCATCCGTGAGCGTGAGGCCGGCAATGAGGATCGCGATGTGGCAGACATCGTCCGGGAGATGGCCTCCCTCGCCGACGGAATGACGATGAGTGCGAAGAAGGACCCGCTGGGGAACATCGGTGGCTGGCTGGCCATGAACGATGACGCGCTCGCAGCGAAGGCGCGCACGATGCTCGTCCTGACCGAGGGCTTCCCCACCTATGGCGGCCTGGCCGGGCGTGATCTCGAGGCACTCGCGGTCGGCCTGCATGAGGCCGTCTCGCATGACTACCTGCGATATCGGATCCGCTCAACCGCCTACTTGGCCGACTCGCTGCACGCGAGCGGCATCCCCGTCGTCCAGCCGCCCGGCGGCCACGCCGTCTACATCGACGCGCGTGCGATGCTGCCGCACATCCCGCCCCTGCAGTACCCCGGTCAGTCCCTCGCGATCGCCTTGTATCTCGCGGGCGGCGTGCGCGGTTGCGAGATCGGCACCGTCATGTTCGGTCGCCAGCCCGACGGCACGGAACAGGCCGCGTCGATGGACCTCGTGCGGCTTGCGATTCCCCGTCGCACCTACACGCAGAGCCACATCGACTACGTCATCGAGGTGTGCCAGCGGGTCGCGGATACGTCCTCCGAACTGGGCGGCTACCGAATGACCCTCGAGCCGCCGGCACTGCGCCACTTCACTGCCGAGTTCGAACCCATCTGACTGCACAGGTAGCGTCACCGGAGTGGTCGCCCTCCCCGCCCTGCGAGAGGTGCTCGCCGGACCTGACTTTCGACGGCTCTACGGCGTGCGGCTCGTTGCTCAGTTCGGCGACGGACTACTGCAGGCGGCCCTCGCGACGTTCGTGCTCTTCTCCCCCGAACGCGAGCCCGATGCCATCAAGGTCGCCACGGCCTTCGCGATCCTGCTGCTCCCGTATTCAGTCATCGGGCCCTTCGCCGGCGTCTTCCTCGACCGATGGCGACGCCGCAACATCCTCGTCCGAGCGAATCTGCTCAAGGCGCTGCTGACGATCCCGGTCATCGCCCTCGTCCTCTCCGGCAACGACGGCATCCCGCTGGGGTTGAGCGTGCTCGTCGTGCTCGGGGTCGGACGTTTCGTGCTGGCCGGCCTGAGCGCATCCCTGCCGCACGTCGTGGAGGGTCGCGACCTCGTCACCGCCAATGCCCTGACGCCCACCTCCGGCACGATCATGTCCGCGATCGGTGCCCTCGGTGGGGTTGCTCTGCGCGCAGCCGTCGGGGGCGGCGATCACGGCAGCGCGATCGTGCTCGTCTGTGCCCTCGTCGCCTATCTCGGCTCCGCCGGCATTGCGCTGCTGATTGCTGTAGACCGGCTCGGACCCGACGGCACGCGACCAGCCGACACGATGCGTGGCGTCGCCGTGGGATTGGTCGAGGGCATCAGCGAGCTGCGGCTGCATGCCCAGGCCGGGCGGGCGATCGCGGTCGTCGGTGCGCACCGGATCGTCTTCGGGGTGCTCACGGCGGGTGGCCTGCTGCTCGTCCGCTACACCTTCAACGCCGTCGTCGCTGCCGACAGCGCCCTGAACGAGTTCGCCCTGCTCACCGGAGCCGCAGCCCTCGGTGCGCTCATCGGAGCAATCCTGACGCCCGGGGCAAGTCGCCGTTGGGGGTCGGTCAACTGGTCGGTGTTCGCCCTCGCCCAGGGCGGCGTCGTCGGGATTCCGCTCGTCATCGTCGGTGCCATGGTCCCGTCGTTCCCACTGCTCCTGGCCGGCTCGCTGAGCATTGGCTTCACCGGTCAGTCGGTGAAGGTCTGCTCGGACACCCTCGTCCAGCGCTTCATTCCGGACGACCACCTCGGTCGGGTCTTCGCCCTTTTCGACATGATTGTCAACGTCTGCCTCGTGGGTGGAATCACCCTCATGGCACTGGCCTCTCCGACGACCGGACAGGCCCCATTCGTCTACGCGGCTTCCGGTTTGCTGCTGGTCGGGACGGCCCTCTGGTATCACCGACACGGCCCCCGTAGAGTCCGCAGCACTGCCTAAGGGCGGAACCACGACGAAAGGCACGAACATGAGTGATCAGGTCGCGACGGAGAAGCGCTGGGGAGCACGGTCGATCGCCTCGCTCCTGATCTTCATTCTTGCCACCGTGCTGCTCGTCCCAGCCCTCGTCGGGCACTGGGGGCATCGCACGGTCATCGACAGCGAGCGCTACATCCAGACGGTCGGCCCGCTGATCGAGCAGCCGGAGGTCCAGGCAGCCCTCGCCACGGCGGTCACCGATGCCGTCGTCTCCAAGGTCGACACGACGACCCAGGTAGAGGGCCTGCTCGGCAACCTGTTCCCGGATGCCGGCTTCACCGATCAGCTTGCTGCCCCGATCGCCGCCGGTATCAACAGCCTCATCGGCGAGCTCGTCACCAAGTTCGTCGCATCCGACCAGTTCGCGACCGTGTGGATCCAACTGAACACCGCCGCACAGAAGGGCGTGGTCCTCGTCCTCGAGGGCAAGAACGGCGGCGTCGTCCGCCTCGATGGCGACAACCTCGTCCTCGACACCTCCGTTGCCCTGCAGGCGATCCAGCAGAAGCTCGTCGACAGCGGCATAACCGCAGCCGCCAACATCACGATCCCGGAGTCCGACAGCCTGATCGTCCTCGCGAACACCCCTGGCCTGGCTCAGGTCCAGACCGTCTACCAGCTCAGTGCCCCGATCCTGCAGTGGCTCCCGCTGATCGTGGCGATCATGTTCGGCCTGGCCATCGGTTTCGCTCGCCGCCGCGCACGTACCGTCGTGGCCTCCGGCATCGTCCTGCTGGTCTCCGGACTGGTGATCCTCGTCGGCCTCGGCGTCGGCGAGACCGCTTTCGTCAACGAGCTCGCTGGCACCCCCTGGGGTCCGGCCGCAGGGGTCTTCTGGGCGACGCTGCTCGAATACCTGATCGCCGGCACGCAGGCCATCGTCACGCTCGGCATCGTCGTGATCATCGGCGGCTGGTTCGGCGGTCGTACTCGCCTTGCACGAGCGGCACGCGGACAGGTGACGACCGGGCTCGGCCAGCTCAGTGGCCGCATGTCCAGCGGGCGCCCCGGCCCGATCCCCGCCGACAAGTTGGACTACGCGCGCTGGCTCATCTACATCGTGGGCGTGGCGATCGTGCTCGGCTCGGACGTGATGTCCGTCTCCAGCGTGCTGTGGGTCACCGCCCTGGTCGCCGGACTCGTGACGCTGGCTCAGCTGCTCGCTGGTCCCGGTGTCGAGGTCGTAGAGGTCGTCGAGGTCGTCGAGGTAGTAGAGGTCGACGGCTGATCGGGGAACGCGAGTCGCACCGAGACTCCCTCCGTGGGCGAAGCGACGAGCGTGTAGTTCTCGCCCTCCCCCGGAGCGGCGAGGACCACTCGGCCGTCCGCCACGGCGGCCTGGTACTTCGCGTAGTCGTCGGTGACCTGATCCGCGTACGCCAGGGAGAAGTCGCGGATCGCATTGTCGAACTTGGTGCTCACCCCGAGATAGGCCGCGATCGCGACCGAGTCACCGGCCCGAGCGTGCGCACGTGCCAGGGCGCGGCCGCACGCCGCGGCGTAGGCCAGGAGCGACGATTCGGTGAAGGTCGACGGGTCCATCGAGTACTTCATGTCGCGCAACTGCCGGATGTAGTAGTCCTTCCCGCGGGGGCCGCGCACCCAGCCGAGGAACGCGTCGGACGCGGCCTGCATGATCTGCTGCCCAACGACCACCCGCTCCCCGTACTCCTCGTACACCGACTGCTCCGTGAACGGCTCGAGGACACTCGGCACCGCCTGCTTGACCTGGAGAACCAGGAGGTCGTCGGGATCGCGGCCTTCCAGCAGGAGGACGAAGGCCAGCAGGCCGACGCTGCCAACACCCACGACCTTGTGGGCGAAGTCGATCAAGTGATAGCGACGCAGCAGTTGCGCGCGGTCGGGCGGAACCGTCGACTGATACTGGTCGACCAACCCGGTGAGGATCGCATGCACCTCACCGTCAAGCGGAACACGCATCAGCAGCGGAGGAGCGCTGACGAACCGTCGTTGGCCGTCGACCAGCTCGGTCATCTTCGAGATCGCCGACCACATGTCACGGCTCTTCGCCTTGGCAGTCGCCTTCACGATTCGCTTGCCAGCATTCGTGTTGCCGTCCTGGCTCATCCACTGCTGGAGCACCTCGACGCTGACCCGGTCGTACCAGATATCGATGTCGGCCATCTCTGCGTACTTCGCCATCTGGGTGCGGTAGGCGGAGCCAACGGCCGCCGCCGCGTTCGCGATCGCAGGTGAGGAGAGCTTGACGTCGCGCCCGGCAAGAACGAAGGACGCTGACAGGCGCATGACATCCCACTCGAACGGGCCGGGATTTGTCTCGTCGAAGTCGTTGATGTCGAACACGACGTTGCGGTCCGGCGCGGCGAACATGCCGAAGTTGGAGAGATGGGCGTCACCGCAGAGTTGTGTGACCAGTCCGGAGTTGGGCATCGAGGCAAGGTCAGTCGCCATGACCGCGGCAGCGCCGCGGTAGAACGTGAAGGGACTGACGGCCATTCGGCTGTGACGCAGCGGCAGCAGCGCCTGGACACGCGCCGTCTCCTGCGACGCAAGCAGGGCAATCGGATCGGGGCGATCCGCTGCTGGCGTGAAGGACGCCAGGCTGGTGCGGGACCTGCGCTGGCGGGCCGCCTTGCCGGCATCCTGACGCTCAGCAACGTCGGTTGTTCGGGTTCGCGTATGCAGGCTCAGCTTCGCCTTGGGGTCACGAGTCATGTCCCAACGTTACGACGTGGGCCGTGCCGCCCACCATGCCCGCAGCGCTTCCTCGGCCGACCCAAGGTCCATCGGGCCGAGATCCAGGCGCAGATCGAGCAGGAACTGGTACGCCTCTCCGACGACCGGGCCTGGTGGAATATCCAGCAGTTGCATGATCGCGCGACCATCGAGATCGGGTCGGATCGACGCGAGCTCCTCCTGCTGATTGAGCTCACCGATCCGCTTCTCCAGCGAGTCGTATGACTTCTGCAGCGCGAGCGCTCGACGCCGGTTTCGCGTGGTCGAGTCGGCGCGCGTCAGCTTGTGCAGGCGGTTCAGCAGCGGCCCGGCATCGCGGACATAGCGCCGGACCGCGGAGTCGGTCCACTCGCCGGTGCCGTAGCCGTGGAACCGCAGGTGCAGTTCGACCAGTGCGGCGACCTCGTCGATCTCCTCGTTGGAGAAACGCAGCGCCTGCATCCGCTTGCGGGTCATGCGACCGCCCACGACCTCGTGGTGGTGGAACGACACGCGACCGTCTGACTCGAATCGGCGGGTGCGCGGCTTGCCGATGTCGTGCAGCAGTGCGGCGAGGCGGAGCACGGGATCCG
>CAIVQM010000418.1 GCA_903908025.1 uncultured bacterium | reverse complement strand
GGCCACACGGCGTTGCGCGCCGTCGCGTAGACGCTCGACGTGGTTCTTGGATCGGTGGACCATTGACCGTGGAGCCAGCCGCGGACCTGCTTCGCAGCGAGCGCTATCGACTCGTCCTCGTTGTCCGTCAGCAATCGAACAAGCGGCGAGAGCGTGCCGGTGTTCTCACCGTCTGGGCGGTCCATCTCGACGACCCACCGGACGACGTTGCGCATCGAGTGGCCCTTGGTGTTCGCCGCCACCCACAGCATCGCCGCGATCAGCTGCTCGGCCTGACCGCGCCAGAAGCGATCGGACGGTCCGTCGTCGCCGCCAGCACGGGCAAGAAGTTGCGCTGCTGCCAGCGCGCCGGGAAGCGACTTCGCCACGCGAAGCGGACTCCACGTCGCGCACGGCATGCCACTGATCCCGATCGGGTCGAACACCTTCACCTCGCCGATGGCTCGCCGGCGCTCCAACGTTGCGCGCATCAGGTCGGACTTCACCGACGAGACGACGGCGGGGCCGTCCCACGCGTTCACGCTTTCGATCAGACGCGTCGTCTTGCCGGATTGGCTCGGGCCGAAGAGGAGCACGGCACCTCGCACGCCTCGACGGCCGCGGAACGTCTGGCCCTCGGTCATCAGAACTCGCCTGCCCCATCGACCGAGAACCAACCGGCTGGCCTCGGGCTGTCGGCCGAGGAGCGGCGCGAGGTCCTTCGTGGTCGCCAACCTTGGCTGTGCATCGACGCCGACACGTCGACGGCGGTCGATCGGCTCGTGACGGCGCTGCCGGTACTTCAGCCACAGCAGAAGCGCTCCGAGCGCACCCGCGAGGACAACGACGACGCTGAGCCAGTAGAGCATCGGGCCGGGGAGATTCGACGCTGCGGGTTCAGCCCACGCGCGACGAGGGTCGCTCCAGTGCTTCGGCAACTGCCGCAGCGCCGAGAACGACTCAGCGAGTCCCGCGTCCAACGACCGCCCCTGGCCGACGAGAGCGGCGAGCGAGGCGGCGAGCCAGTGGCCTCCGCTGACGACTCCGAGAACAGCGACCGCTCCGAGCGCCATCGACTCAAGAGGATCGGGACCGTTGTCACGAGGCGCGTTCATGGAAGCTCCGGGGGTTCGAGGTAGTCGATTGCTGCGGTCTTCGCGTGACTTCGACCCAGCGAGCGCACGAGGTGCTCGAGGTGGAAGTCGCGATCGGCGAAGTCCTGCGTCGTGACGACGGTGTAGATGCGGTTCTCGTGCGTGCCGCGGGTGATGGCCGTGTAGCCGAGCTCGGCGTACAGAGCGTCATCGCCGAGGAGAAGCGCCACCTCGCAGGTGAGCCCCTGCGTCTTGTGGACCGTGCGGGCGTATGCGTGGCGCACGTGGTCGGCCACGTAGTCGAGTGGCAATCGAACCTCCCGCCCGTCGGCGAAGCTCACGTGAATCCGGTGCTCGTCGGCCCCTGTGATCGTGCCGACGTCGCCGTTGAGGATGCCGAGGTCGTGACGGTTGCGGAGGCCGAGCACGCTGTCGCCGACGCAGTAGCGGCGATCGTCCGTGACTGCAACGAGCGGACCAAGTTGATCAGATGCTTCGAGCAG
>CAIVQM010000417.1 GCA_903908025.1 uncultured bacterium | reverse complement strand
TTTCGGTGCCTTCATCAACTTCGCCATTGACCGCGGCCACGGCTGGACCCGGATCGAGCTCCAGTGGACCCTGCTGGCCGTCCTCGTTGCGGTGACCGTGGTCGCCTGGATCTGGCCCTTCCGCGGCACGGTGCCCTTCCGGCGGCAAGCGCTGGCGATCCTCGTTCCGGTTCTGCTCCTCCTGCTGGTCTTCTTCGTCATGACGACGTGGTGGACTGACGGGCTGGCCTTCCTGAAGCCAGTCAGCTACCTCATCGGCCACTCCACGGCCGAAGACAACGCAAAGTGGCTCGACTTCACGTCGCAGTTCGCAGCCGGCCGGCCGATCCATCAGGCCGTCCCGATGGGTGGCCCACTCGAGCTGATGCTGACCTTCATCGGCACCTTGATGGGCGTCATCTCGCTGGCCGCACTTGGGGGCTACAACGAGGTGGCCGTTGCGGCTAACTCCGTTGTCTACGGGCAGTTCATCCTGGTGGCTCTCGTGCCGCTGGCACTGGCCCCACTTGCGGAGGCCAAACTGCGTCCGGCTTACTCCGGTACTTCGTCCGATGCTCCGGCCGAGCGGGTGCTGATCCCCGCACCGTTCATCTGGATCGCAGCGGGAGTCCTGGCGACCGTCAGTCTGGTCGTGACCGGCTATGGGCACATGACCTTCCAGTTCACGCTGATCGTGGCCGGGCTATGGTCGGCCACCTTCCTCGCGCTGTCGTCGGTGCCGCGAGCACGCCTCATCACATCGCTGGCCGCAGCTGCATCGATGACGGTGTGGCTGCCGCTGAACGTGGTGGCGATCGTGGTCGTGATCGGCTGGGCGGTTGTGCTGCTGAGCCGTGGCTTCCGCTTCGGGTGGCGGTCTTTCGATGGAATTGGCTTCGCACTGCTGGCGGTCGTGACGGTCGGGGTCTTCCAGCCGGTGTACTCGAGCATGGTCTATCTGGTGGTCGGCACCGCGCCATCGGCGAGTGGTGCCATCGGCGGAGGTGCGGCGGCTGGCATTGCGGCCGGTGCGGCACCGCACGCCCTGGGGCTCGGCCACTTCGGTCTCACCGACTCCACCCTGTTCGCAGCCAACGGCGGCACCGATCAGGCCGGGCCGATCCTTGCCCTGCTCGCGGTTGCTGCAGCGTTCGTCGCATCCATCGTCGTATCCCGTCAGACGCAGGTGCTGCGAACCTCGGTGGCTCGCCGGTTCATTCCGCTGGGCATGCTGGCCTTCTTCGCTGTGATCATCTACAGCCTCGACTTCTGGTCGACCGGTACCGGGCCGCACTACGGATCGATGAAGTTCACCTTCCTGGTGGCCGCCCTCGCCCTGGGTACGTGCCTGCCACTCGCGTTGATGCTGATCGATCCGCAGGCGCTGGGCCGGATGACCGCGTCGCGCTGGATCGCCATTGTCGGGATCGTCGTGCTGCTGATGGTCGATTCGGTGCTGCCGCGGGCGATCGCGCTGGCACGACCGGACCAGTGGTCGCCACCCATCCCGTTCGAGAACACGTCTGGCAGCTATTGGTGGCCAGCAGATGTGAACGGCACCGGCTCGCAGCCCATCGCGGAGAACCCGGTCGCCTGTGTCTACCTCCCGCAGGGAGCCAAGGTGCCGTCCGCCTTGCTGGCCAGTCAGCTTTCCGACGCGCAGCGGGTCTACTCCTGCACGCGGATCCTCGCGGGCTTGACCGGGGAAGACGAGGGCGCGCAACCGCTTGTCGACTGGCTCCGGCGGGAGTGGTTCACGAACACCCCGGCCTGGTCGCCTGTTTACGAGAGTCTGGCCAACATGCCCGAGTCCGTCCTCAACAAGCCGGTTATCCTGCTCGATGACGGCAGCAACGTGATCGGTATCGAGAGCGTGCAGAGTCTGCTGGCACGGTTCCCACAATCAGCGGGCGACGCGCCCCAGTGACCGGCGAAGGGGGGTGGCGGCGTGATTGACGTGCTGCTGCTCGTCGCCTTCGTTGCCCTCCCCGTTCTGGCCTGGTGGGTCTCGG
>CAIVQM010000416.1 GCA_903908025.1 uncultured bacterium | reverse complement strand
GTTTAGGGTTTAGGGTTTGGGGTTTGGGGTTTGGGGTTTAGGTAGGCCAGAAAGACTGAGAAGAAGGCCAGCATCACCTGCCCGCATCGCAGCAGCAGCGTGACCTCTCCGACCCGGTCGACCATCCGCCCCCGCGCCGACTCGGCCACGTAGACCTCGTACGCCTCATCTCGCACCTGCACATCGAGCTCCATCTGCAGGCTGGCGGCGGCCTCGAGCCACGGATCATCCGGATACATGATCCCGGTGTGCCCACGGGAGGGCCCCGGCAAACCCCGACGCGGCGCGAGTGCTGCCGCGCTTGACCACTCCTTGACCATTTCCCCCGTTTGCCGACCGCCACCCCGGGGCACACCCTCATCGCAGGCGTCGTCCCCCGGCACGGATCGGCTCTTGACACATCGCAACTGATGTCATACAAATGCAAACGTAAGCAAACACATGGATTCAGCCTGGTCGCCTGACCAGACCCCGCGGTTCCCCCGGCGCGGCTTCCGATTCGTCGAACCGTGAGGACTGTGCCGTGAATACGACTATCCAGACCCGAATCGCCCCGACGCGACAGGAGTCGACCCGGCCAGCGCCGGTCGCCCTGCGGGTGCTGCCCGGGGGCCGCACCGAGTCATCCCGCCAGCTGGCCCTGCCCTACGAGTGGGAGGTGGCCCCCGGCGTGCCGGCGGTGCCCCCCGTCCCCCGGGGCCTGCGCCTGGTGGGCACCGACTCGGCACCTGACGTCCCGACGGAACTGCCGGATCCAGGCCCCTGGGTGGCTCGCCTTGCCCGGGCGGTTGCCGAGGTTTCCGTCGGGGAACGCCCACCCGGCCAACTGACCCGATGGGTGACCCGTGACGAGCTCGCTCGGCTGGCCCGCCGAGGCACGCACGTAGCCCGACATCCCTCTGCCCGCGCGAAGCAGGGCGTATCCCGGCTGCGCACCGTGCGAGCCGTGCGCGTCTGCCCGGTCGGCCCGGGCATCGTCGAGACCTCCGCTGTGCTCGTCGGCGGCGACCGCGCCCAGGCGATCGCCATCCGGCTCGAGGCGGTCTCCGGTCGCTGGCTCGCCACGGCCATCGAACTGGGCTGAGCCCTTACTGCGGCGCGGCGGATCGCTGTTACGGATGGGGTCTACGGGACAGTGGGGACATGGCTTCCCCGCCCGCCCCCGTTCAGCGCGCCCTGTCAGCGGTTCAACGCGCACCGCGGCGGCTGGTCATGGCGCTCATTGCCGCCGTTGCCGGCCTCGCCCTGCTGGCGGCGTGGATGCTGCCCGCCACCGCGAGCGAGCACCCCGAGCCCACGTCGACCACCATCGTCGGTGCCGAGGCCGACCCAACGGCGACACCGGATCCGACGGCCGCACCAGCGAAGGTCCACAAGCCGAAGGCCGCGACCCGGACCACCAAGGCCCGCAACGTCCCCGAGCGACCGCGTGACGCCAAGCACCACGGCAAGCGGATCGTCTACGACAAAGCGCTGATGACCGTGTGGCTGATGGACAAGCACGACCAGGTCGTTGCCCGCTACCCCGTGGTCGGTCGCTTCGACCGACCGGCAAAGGGCACCTACCACGTGTTCTCGAAGTCGCCGAAGGCCTACAACCCGAACTCGAAGGTCACCTTCAACTGGATGAACCGCTTCACCTACGGACCCGACACGAAGTCGGCGATCGGATTCCACGCGATCCCGCGTTACTACGACGGCAAGGCAATGCACTCGACGAAGCAGCTCGGCCTGGCTATCGCGGCGGGTGGCTGCGTCCGACTCTCGGAGAAGGCTGCGAAGGTCGTCTACGACTTCCTCAGGGTCGGCACCCTCGTCGTCGTCCTGCCCTCACCCTGACCTGACGCCTGACCCAGCATCAACGAGCTAGCGCTTCTTGCGGTTCTCCCGCTCGAGACGGCGACGCTCGGCCCGGGAGGCATTGGGATCGATCTCGACGATCTCGCCGTCCTCGACCTCCATCTGCCCGTGCATGACCCCACCGGACTCCGTCGGCGCGCTGTACTCCATCTTCTGCGGCCGTGACGGCCCGAGACCCTTGGCGACGATCTCCGGCTCGGACTTGCGCTCTCCCTGCGCCCCCGCCGCCACCGCAGCGGCAAGACCGGCCGTGGCGTCAGAGCCCGTTGCGTCCGCGAGTCCGTCGACCGCCGCAGCGGCCTCCTCGGACACGGGCGGGTTGACCTGCACCTCGACGTTGAACAGGTAGCCGACGGTCTCCTCCTTGATGGAGTCCATCATCGCCGTGAACAGCTCGAAGCCCTCGCGCTGATACTCGATCAGCGGGTCACGCTGCGCCATTGCACGCAGGCCGATGCCGTCGCGCAGGTAGTCCATCTCGTAGAGATGCTCACGCCACTTGCGATCGAGCACCGAGAGGATGACGCGGCGCTCGAGCTCGCGGGTGACCTCGTCACCAAGAGTCTCCTCGCGGTGGTCGTAGGCGCCCTGCGCATCATCGACGAGCTCGGTGACGAGGAAGTCCGAACTGAGCCCGGAACGGTTTCCGCCGGAACGCTCCTCGAGCTCCTCGACGCTCACGCGCACGGGGTAGAGCTGCTTCAACGCCGTCCACAACTGCTCGAGATCCCACGACTCCGGGTAGCCCTCGGATGTCGCCGCCTGGACGTAGCCGGTGACGGTCTCGTTGATGAAGGTGCGGACCTGCTCCTCGATGTCCTCGCCCTCGATGACACGGCGACGCTCGTCGTAGATCACCAGACGCTGGCGGTTCAGGACATCGTCGTACTTCAGGACGTCCTTGCGGATCTCGAAGTTCTGCGCCTCGACCTGTGACTGGGCGGACCGGATGGCGTTGGTGACCATCTTCGCCTCGATCGGCACATCGTCGGGCACATTGAAGCGACGCAGGAAGGCATCGACCATGTCGGACTTGAACAGCCGCATGAGGTCGTCCTCGAGGGACAGGTAGAACTGGGTCTCGCCCGGGTCGCCCTGCCGGCCGGAACGGCCACGAAGCTGGTTGTCGATGCGACGGGACTCGTGGCGCTCGGTCGCGAGGACATACAGGCCACCGAGTCCGGTGACCTCCTCGTGCTCCGCGCGCACCGCGCCCTTCTGCCGTTCGATCTCCTCGTGCCAGGCAATCTCGTACGCCTCGGGGTCCTCGACGGGCGACATGCCGCGCTGCTCGAGCGCTGCAGCGGCCATGAACTCAGGATTGCCACCAAGGATGATGTCGGTGCCGCGGCCGGCCATGTTCGTCGCGACGACGACCGCGCCACGGCGACCCGCCTGCGCGACGATGGCGGCCTCGCGCTCATGGTGCTTCGCATTCAGCACCTCGTGCGGGACCCCGTTCTGCTTCAGCAGACGCGACAGGGTCTCGGACTTCTCGACACTGGTCGTGCCGACGAGGATCGGCTGCCCATGCGCATGCCGCTCGACGATGTCCTCGAGGACGGCGTTGTACTTGGCCTGCTCGGTGCGGTAGACGAGGTCCGAGTTGTCGATGCGGACCATGTCGCGGTTGGTGGGAATCGGGACGACGCCGAGGTTGTAGATCTGGTTGAACTCGGCCGCTTCGGTCATTGCCGTGCCGGTCATCCCGGACAGCTTGGTGTAGAGGCGGAAGAAGTTCTGCAGCGTGATGGTGGCGAGGGTCTGGTTCTCCTCGCGGATCGGAACTTTCTCTTTGGCTTCGATGGCCTGGTGGAGGCCCTCTGAGTAACGGCGACCGTCCAAAATGCGGCCG
>CAIVQM010000415.1 GCA_903908025.1 uncultured bacterium | reverse complement strand
GCCCTGGCTCCAGGAGTTCTGGATGAGTGACGAGAGCAGGACGTGCTCGCGCGATGACAGCGGATCGGCGTTGATGCCGATCATGGCGAGGATGCTCGACACGTAGCTCTCGATCTCGTCGGCGGAGTCCTCCTCATTGGCATCGCCTCGGGGTGCCTGCAGCGAGCCGACGATGTTCAACTGACGGCCGGCCTTGGAGCCGGGTGTGTAGACCTCGAACTCCACTTGCTGGCGCAGGCTGGCGATGCGGTCGGGGCCGACATCCCAGCCGGCAAGTCCCTCCCGCCAGGTGGTGGCCTGCTGGGCGGCATATTCCGCTGCCGTTACGCCGGCCTTGGTGACGTCACTCTCGTTCACCCACGGCTCGAAGTCGGTGGGGTCCAGGTGGGGGAAGGTCAGGCACAGGTTCGTGAGGTCACCCTTGGGATCGATCAGCAGTGCGGGCACGCCAGCAGCGAGACACTCCTCGATCAGCACGATGCCGAGCCCGGTCTTGCCGGAGCCCGTCATCCCGACGATGACCCCGTGCGTGGTGAGGTCAGCGGTGCCGATCACGGTCGGATCGGCGGTCCGTTCCCGGCTCGTTGGGTCAAGGACTCCTCCGATGCGCAGTTCGGCCATGACCGAAACGTAATGGCCCGCCCACGGGCGCGCAGTGTGTTTGTGCACCGAGGATGGGGGCAGGGCGCGAAACTCTCGGGGGCTGCCTACGCTGATGGTCCGGATGAGGGATGGGGTGACGATGACTGCTACGCCGATGAGTGCGCAAGATGCCCTGTGGCTGACCATGGACCGGCCGAACAACCTCATGGTCGTCGATGTGGCTGTGGTGCTGGCCGGGACCCTCACGGCCGATGACCTGCGTTCGGGTTTCGCCGCACTCGTCCAACGGCATCCCGTGTTCGGCAGGCGGGCCGAGAGTCGCGGCACGTCCTGGTATTGGGTCGACGACCCCGACTTCGACATCGACCGTCACGTGGCCATGGTCGCGTTGCCCCCGGGGGCGCAGATGGTCGACGTCCAGCGATATCTGGCGGTGGAGCGGGGCAGGGCCTTCGACCGTGACCATCCCCTGTGGTCGGCTGTCGTCGTTGGTCCGGTCATCGTTGCTGACGGTTCACCGGGCTCTGTTGTCATCACGCGCTTCCATCACGCCATCGCCGACGGTGTGCGATTGACGCAAGTGATGCTGGGCATGCTCGATCCGACTTCGGTCGGTGAGGTCCCGATGGTCTCGCGCAACGGGACGTCGGGCGGGGCGTTCGTGTCGGTGGACTCCCTGCGGGCAGGCGCAGCGGAGACACTGCGGGTGGCATCCACGAGTACCCGCGCTGTGGCGACCGCGCTGGCACGCGCGGTCACGAACCCCCTCGGAACACTCACCTCGCTGGGTGGTGTGGCGACGTCGGGTCTGAAGGCATTCCGGCACCCGGACCGGTTCGTCGACGCCTTAGAGGTTCTCGGCATCGACGATCATCGTTCCGTCAACGACATGACATCTGTCAGCAAACTCCTGACGTCGTCGACGGAGCGCACGGTCTGGACGGGGAAGCCGGGTCTGGCGAAGGCCGTGGCGTGGTCGGACCCGTTCCCCCTCGAGGGGGTCAAGCGGGTGGCCCGCAGCCACGGTGCAACGGTCAACGACGTTCTCGTTGCCGCGCTCGCAGGCGCGGTGAAGAAGTACCTCGCCGGCAGGGGTGACGACATCGACGAGGTCGTGTGGATGGTGCCGGTCAACCTCAAGCCGTTCGACGAGGAGCTGCCCGAAGACCTCGGCAACTACTTCGCTCTCGTGATGCTCGACATGCCGCTCAACGGCGCGACGCCGGCCGAGCGGATCGCGGAGCTGCGGAGCCGCATGCTGCGGATCAAGAACTCCGATGAGCCAGTGCTGACCTTCGGACTCCAGCGAGCGATCTCGATGTCGCCGTCGCGGATGGCCACCGCTGTGACGAACTTCTTCGCGAACAAGGCGGTAGGGGTGCTCACCAATGTGCCCGGGCCCAGATCCGAGCTGTCCTTCGCGGGTGTGCCGGTGCAGCAGGTGATCGGTTTCGCGCCGTGTTCCGGTGATCAGCCGCTCACGGCGACGATCTTCACGTACAACGGTTCGGTGACCGTGGGCTTTGCAAGTGACGCAGGACTCGTCCCCGACCCGCAGACTCTCGTCACCCTCGTCGTCGACGAGGTGGAGCAGATGGTGGCTGGCCTGGCCTAGTGCGCGTGGGCGAACGACAGGCTGTGACCCGCCTCGTCGATGCCGGTTACGGACCACACGCGATCGGCGATCTCGTCGGCGGTGAGGGCGCGGCCCTCCTCCTCGGGGAGGACAAGGTGCACGTGGATGTCGCGGGCGGCGAGTTCGGACGTCAGCGAGGTCATCAGCGCGATGACGGCGGCTCGGCTGGCGTCGTATACGGCATGCTCGGGTGATCCGGAGCCCATCGGCCCTGGGGCGATCGCGACGATGCTGCCGTGCAGTTCCTCCAGGAAGGGCATCGCCGCGGTGGCCATCAGGAAGACGCTCTTGGCGTTGACGTCCATCATGACGTCCCAGGCCCGGGAGCCGAACTCGTCGACCGGGCCGTCGAGCCGGACATCGGAGCAGTTGACGACGCAGTCGATGCCGTTGCCCAGGGCGGAGGCGCGGACGGCCGCGTGGTGACAGTCAGCCTCGTTGGTGAGATCGGCGGTGATGTGCACGCGGGCGTTGCGTCCGGTGGTGGTGCCCTGGTCGCAGCCGATGACGAACCAGCCCTCGCGGCGGAATCGATGGGAGAGCGCGAAGCCGTGCTCGCTGTGGATCCCGGTGATGAGGACGGACGGTGCGCGGTCGGCGGGCATGGGGCGCTCCCTGTTCGGCGTTGCTGCTTCGATTCGGTCATCGTGCCATGTCTCCGCGCCGCTGTCGTCAGTGCCGTGGCGGGCCGCTACGGTCGTGGCACTTCCGGACCTTCGGATGCTGTCCAAGCTGGGTTACGTCAGGGGTTGAAGAGTGCAGGCTCGAACTGGTCGTTTCGTCGTGGCGATGATCGGAGCTGCGGTGCTGACCCTGCTCGCCCCCCTGGGCGGTGTACAGGCCGATGCGCAGTCGTGGGTCCAGCAGATCGGGACGTACAGCTACCTGACGACGCCTGACTACGACGGGCTGGCGCCGCTGTCGAGCGTCTTGGCCGGACAGACGCTTGGGCTGGGGACCTTCGACCACCTCGACGGCGAACTGGTCATCATCGGCGGAGAGGCCTACCGGGTGAGCACCGATGGCACGCCGCAGCGGATCAACGGGTCCCGCACAACACCGTTCGCCGAGACCATTCGATTCACTCCCGACCGGTCCGGGCCGGTGTCCCCGGGAACTCCCTGCTCTGCGCTGCTGCCGGTCGTGAATGCCCTAGTCGCGTCCGACACGGGGATCGTTGCCGTTCGCGTGCGTGGGACCTTCACCGACCTCGTCACGCGCAGTGTCGCTGCCCAGCCCGAGCCGTATCCGGCGCTGGCCACCGCGGTGGCTGGTCAGACGGTGTTCCCGCTCGGCGCCCGCACCGCCGTGCTCGTCGGTTTCCGCACCGGCCCCGACCTCGCTGGTACCGGCGCGCCGGGCCTGCATCTGCACGGGCTGACGAAGGACCGATCGGCGGGCGGTCACGTGCTGTCGTGCGTAGCGGGGCCGGATGTGCAACTCTCCGTGCAACGGGCGGCGGGCGTGCAGATCATCGGCTCCGCTGCTGTGTCAAGGTAGGCGATGCCGGTACTCGACCGGCGAGGCAGGAGTCCCGATGTCCGACGATGATCCGATCGCACGCTTCCTCGACGAGCTGTATCCGTATCGGGCTGAGACGGAGACCTTCCGTGCGATCCCGGAGCACGGCCGGTCGGCCGGCGAGGTGCTCGCGGAGGTCCGCTCCTTCGCTCGTCGCGAGGATGCGATCGGCGATGAGGGCAAGGTGTCCGGGTCGCTGTACTGCGGCGACCACGATCACTATCACGTGCTGACGGAGGTCTTCGAGTCGTTCGCGCACGTCAATGTGCTCCAGCGCGACATGTACCCATCGGCGACGAAGTTCGAGGCCGAGATCATCGCGATGGTTGCCGACATGCTGCATGGCGAGGCAGCCGGCTCTGACGTGTGCGGCGTCGTCACTAGCGGTGGCAGCGAGAGCCTCATCACTGCGCTGTACACCTATCGCGAGCAGGCAGCCAAGGAACGCGGCATCACCCGGCCGAATGTCGTCATGCCGACAACCGCGCACGTCGCCCTCGACAAGGGTGCCCATTGGCTCGGTATCGAGATGCGTCACGCCCCCTTGACGGATGCCTTCGTCGTCGACGTCGACGCGATGGCGGCGCTCATCGACGAGAACACGATCGCGATCGTCGGCTCGGCTGGCAACTACGCGCACGGTCTCGTGGATCCGATCCCCGAGCTCGGCCGCCTCGCCCTCGAGCGTGGCATCGGGCTCCACGTCGATGGCTGCCTCGGCGGTTTCCTGCTGCCGTGGATCGAGGAGGTGGGTGGAGATGTGCCGCCATGGGACTTCCGCGTCCCGGGCGTCACCAGCATCAGTGCCGACACGCACAAGTACGGCTACGCGCTCAAGGGCACGTCGACTCTCATGTACCGCACGAAGGCGCTGCGGGCGCATCAGTGGTTCACCTACCCGGACTGGCCAGGCGGCCTGTACCTGTCGCCGGGCTTCGCAGGCTCCCGCAGCGGTGGACTGATCGCTTCGACATGGGCCTCGCTCGTGCTGACGGGCCGTGAGGGGTACCTCGCTGCGGCGAAGCAGATCCACGATGCGGCTCAGCGCATGACGGCCGGCATCCGCGACCGGATGCCGCAGCTCGAGGTCATCGGCAACCCGATCTTCTTGGTGGCGTTCCGCTCTGACGAGGTCGACGTCTACCTCGTCAATGATGAGCTCAAGCGTCGCGGCTGGCGGATGAACGCCCTGCAGCTGCCTGCTGCCCTGCACTTCTGCCTGACCCGACCCAACACCGCGCCTGAGCTGATCGACCGCTACCTCGACGACCTCGAGGCCTCAGTCGCCTACGCCGTTGCTTCTGCGGGCCAGCCTGCCGAAAGCGGCGCGATGTACGGGTTCTCG
>CAIVQM010000414.1 GCA_903908025.1 uncultured bacterium | reverse complement strand
ATCCCTGAGTGGTCGGTGCCAGGTATTGCACCCGTTGACGACACTCAGCGATGGCGTCTCTGAGTGGCTGCCGCACGAGGCCTCCCGGTGCGAGTTCCCCACGGCGTCGAGCGAGTTCCTGCAGCCACGCGCGTGGCGACAACTTGCCGACGGAGATCGCCTCTTCTGCGATCTCGCGCAACTTCTCGTCCGTACGCGAGCGGGGTCGACCTATCGACCCGGAGCGCGATTGATGAAGCTGCTCGACGAACTCCGGACGACGCGACTGCCACTCCAAGAAGTCCGGGCTGATCGACAGCGCAGCGGTCTGCCCATTGTCGCGGCTGAATGGCCGACCGTCGGCCTCAAGCCACACCCGCACGTGATCGAGGAGTCCGTCGACCGGGATCGCTGCAAGGAACGTGCGGCTCACCTTGTCGCGTGGCCAACTGCCCTCACCGGGTACCGGCTCGATCGACATGTCGGCGATGAACAGTTCGTGTTCCAGCAGCCGCACACGGAACGCGAATCGCCACGCTCCCCAATCCATCGAGTGCATCTCGGCCTCGCAGGTGAACGAGAACTTCTCAGCGACAGACGAAGCGCTAGGCCGAAACGCCGGCCACACCTGCGTGAGTTCGAGGCTCTCGCTTGTCGATCGTTTGGTCTTCCGGGCCACGACGAGGACGGTAGCGAACACCAAACCTGTTTGCAACTAGTTCACGTACTAGGTCGTATAGGTCGACATATGACCTGCTAGTCGCGCTTCAAGCGTGCTCAGACACTGAGGGCATGAGGATTCAACTGACCCCCGGCCAGCACGCCAGGCTTCTGTGCAGGCTGCCCGACCCAACCACCCGCCGCGCCATCCGCGTCCGCGCCGGCCTGTCGATGCGCAACATCGCTGATGACCTGGGCGTCACCCCGACGGCAGTTCGTTTGTGGGAGCTCGGTGAGCGCAACGTGTCACCCGAGTTCCTGGAACGCTATGTCGCCCTGCTCGAAGACCTCCGCTCGGCGCGGGAGTCGAGATGAGCCGCCGCGCCAGAGTGGGCCGGAAGAAGGCCACACGACCTCCGTCGCCCGCGGTGCTGGCGTACTCCATCCCGGCCGCAGCGAGTGCGATCGGCATTGGCACGACCAAGCTCAACGAGCTCATCGCCTCTGGTGAACTTCCGTCCTTCACGATCGGTCGCCGCCGACTGGTGCACGCCGACGACCTCGCCTCGTTCGTTCTCGACCGTCGGCGCGCCGCGTCGAAGCGCGTCTGACCCCCGAACCAGAGCACACTGCCATGCTGCCGCCGGGCTACGAGCCGCTGTCGCTGTGGCCAGTGAACGACGAGGCGTGGTCTCACTCCGAGGTCGACCCCGTCACCGGGTCAGAACGCCTTGCGCCCTTCCTCACAGTGCTCACGGCGCAGGCCTACATGCCGATGTCGCTCATCAAGCAGTTGGTGTACAGCGACTCCCTAGCGTGGCGTGGCGTAACACGCGGCGGCTCGGCGAGTCGCTGCCGCCTACGACACCTGCACGGCAGACGTGGGGTCAAGCATGTCCAGTTCCAGCCGCCGTGCGGTACGTGGACGTGCCCGAGCTGCGCGGAGCAGATGGCAGCGATCCATCTTCGCTGGCTGTACTCGATGTTCGCTGAACGTGAGACGGTCAGACTGATCTGGCATCCAACGCGTTTGAGCGTTGCCGAGGCGCGTGCTTTGGGTCGAACCCGCGACCGCAAGAACCCCTCGGAGAAGGCCTGGTACGTCCAACTTCCGCTCACTGAGAACCGGGGCACTTTGATCGCTATCGCAGGTGATCCTGGTGGTGCCCTTGGTGCGCGTCCGTGGGCCGAGGCGACGGCCGTCGAGGTGTTCGGTGTATTCCGGAGCGAGCTTCGGTTGCCCCATCGACTGGGCGTCGTTGGCCGCAACTTCGCGCCGTCGTACTCTCGCGATGGAGAACCGGCCAAGTGGTCGAGCCAGATCGTTCGATATGTGGCAGGCCTCACCGGCAATCAGTCCGAGGTCTTCCTGAAGGAGGCCGACCGTCTCGCGCTCGATCGGTACGGCCGGAAGTTCTCTGAACTGGATGCGACCCAGATGGACGACGTTGGCTTGGAGATCGCCACGGTCGCTCGATCCGCGACGCCGTGATCTGCCCAGCTATCCAGGTGTCCGAACATCGTCGTACTCACCGGGGGATACATGGAAGTTCGGACACGCCCGTCCCGTTCACGCCGCACCGTAAGGCGAAGATCGGACATCCT
>CAIVQM010000413.1 GCA_903908025.1 uncultured bacterium | reverse complement strand
GGGTCATTAGGGGCCTGCCGTTGAAGGACGAGGATGGCAACATCATCGACTATGAGGGGCTATTCGCAGCAGACCCGGCCGCCCTGTGGCAGGTGCCACTGGGTGTAGAGATCTGGGAGTCCTCGATCACGGATCTCACGCCGCTGCTGTTGGCGGCGCGTGACGACATCAAGGACTTCGCGGCCGTGACGAGGACGCCGCTGCCGGCACTGTCACCGGATGCCGCGAACCAATCCGCGCAGGGGTCCGAGCTCATCAAGGACGGGCATGCGGCGAAGGTCATCGATCGGATGTCGTCGCTATCGGAGAGCTGGGAGCAGGTATTCCGGCTCATGTACCTGTGGACCGGCGACACGGCCATGGCCTCCCGGCAGGACATGGAGATGCTGTGGATCCCCCCGACGATCCCCTCGATGTCCGAGCGGTTCGATGCGGCGTCGAAGGCCCAGGCGGCTGGTGTTCCGCGTGACTACATCATGACGAATATCGTCGGCATGACCCCCCAGGAGATGCGCCGTTTCGCCGATGAGATGGACGCGACTGAGTCAGATCCCACACCTGTCGATCTGGCATCCCCGGACGACTCGACATCCGACGCGGTCGACCAGCGGGGCGGAGGGGTGATGACATGAGCAGTGTGAGGCAGGAGTGGTATCGGACGCTCGACTCGCTCCAGATCGCCGAGTACATCTTCGACGAGGCCGTGGTCGGCGCACTGGACCTGCCGGACGAGATCGCGACCGAGCGAAACCCCCGGTGGGACGACTTGCGGGCCTCCCTGGCTCGGGCGACGACCGGATCAACACCGGCGACCCTGGCTGCGTTCATCGGTGGGACGCAGGCGTACCAGTTCAGCGCCAGCCAGATGAACCAGTTGTTCCTGGACACCCAGCTGCCTCACGCATGGGCAGCCGGCACACCGATTCATCCGCACCTCCACTGGTCTCCCGGCAACTCCACGAACACCGGGGTCGTCCGCTGGGGGCTCGAGTACTCATGGGCGAATGCCGTTGCCGATCCGGGGAACGTGTTTCCCGCGACGACGACGGTGTACGTGGAACAGGCGGCGTCGGGGGTCGCCTATGCCCATCAGATCGCTTCGCTCCCCGCGATCGATGGGGCCGGGATGAGACTGTCCAGCGTCCTGATGTGCCGATTGTTCCGCGACGCCGCTCATGCGAATGACACGTTCACCGGAGCCTGCTTCGGACTGTCATTCGACAGTCACATCCAGCTGTCCCAGTCGGGCAGCGCCACCGAGTTCGCCGGTGCCTCCTAGGGCTGCCGGCTTTCCCGCCCTGCGTGGGATGCGTGACGACTGCGTCTCAGTCGGTACGGGCGACGGCAGCCCTTGAAGCCGGTATGTGGACGCACTGACGGAGATTGCGATGAACCCTGGCCTGACCCCGCCCCAGCCTGATCTGAACGCTTCCGGCAACCCGGATCCCGCGGACGGCGCCGCGCCTGATCCCATTGTGGATCCGGCACCGCCTGCCGACACGGGCAAGACGTTCACCCAGGCCGAGCTGGACAAGCAGATCCAAGCTCGTCTGGACCGTGAGCGGAAGCGTTTCGCGGACTACGACGCCATGAAGGCGAAGGCGGCCCGACTCGACGACCTCGAGAAGGCCAACGCCACCGACCTCGAGAAGGCCGTCCTGGCGGCGAAGGACGAAGTGCGCGCCGAGGTGGCCCGCGACTTCGGGCAGAAGCTCGTGCGCGGCGTCATGAAGGCGCAGCTCGAGCAGTCGATGAAGCCTGCCGACGCGGCCGCGCTCCTCGACGATCTCAACCTCGCGAAGTTCGTCGGTGACGACGGCGAGGTTGATGAGGACGCAGTTGCCAAGACCCTCGCTCGCCTCGCCCCCAAGGGACGCGTCGATCTCGGTCAGGGTGGCCGTGGTGAAGGACCGTCCATCGATCAGCAGATCGCCGACGCGCAGAAGAAGGGCGACTGGAAGACCGCCCTGACTCTGCAGAACAGCAAGCTCGCACATGCGAGCACCTAAACCCCATACCTGAAAGGGCGTACCCACCATGTCCGGTGCAATCTCCGGTCTCGGAACTACCTACGGGCTGCCGAACTACACCGGCATCCTCCATCAGCTGACCCCGGCTGACTGCCCCCTGTTCTCCTCGATCGGCGGGCTCACCGGTGGACGCCAGACCACGGCGACCGCATTCGAGTGGCAGACGTTCGACCTCCGCAACGCCGCTCAGCCGGCCGTTGTCGAGGGCGCGACCGCCCCGACCGCTGAGGAGCGGATCCGCGGCAACGTCTCCAACGTTGTGCAGATCCACCAGGAGAAGGTCTCCGTGTCCTACTCCAAGCTTGCCGCTGTCGGGTTGAAGGCCGGCATCAACAATGACCAGCCGAACCCGGTCCGCAACGAGCTCGACTGGCAGGTCGAGCAGATGCTCAAGCAGATGGTCCGCGACATCGAGTACAGCTTCATCAACGGCGCCTACCAGGCACCGGCGAACAACTCGACCGGTCGCAAGACTCGCGGCCTGCTCGCCGCCCTCACCACGAACGCGAAGTCCGGACTGTCGCTCGGAGCTGCGCTGCCGACGGTCACCGCGACCGCCAGCACGGACAAGGTCGGCTCAACGGGGCACGGCCTGGCGAACGACGACCAGGTCATCTTCACCGCCCTCACCGGCGGCGCCGGCCTGACCGTCGACACGGTCTACTACGTCGTCAACAAGGGCACGAACGACTTCGAGGTCGCCGCCACGAAGGGCGGCACGAAGATCGACATCACCACGGACGCCTCTGCCGCGACCGCGTACAAGCTGCCGGCCCTGACGACCACGTTCGTTGACGATCTCCTGCAGTCGGTGTTCGACAACGGCGGCATCAGCGAGCAGGACACGGCAACGATCGTCGTGAACTCCGCGCAGAAGCGCGCCCTCTCGAAGACTTACGCGGGCGCCTACGGCAAGTTCGTGGAGTCGAGCCGGAACGTCGGCGGCGTCAACCTGACGACGATCGAGACGGACTTCGGCACGCTGAACGTGATGCTCAACCGGTTCATGCCGCAGCACAAGCTGGCCGTGGTGTCCCTCGAGCAGCTCGCCCCGGTTTTCCTGGAGATCCCCGGCAAGGGCCACTTCTTCGCCGAGGACCTCTCCAAGACCGGTGCGTCGTCCGATGTGCAGCTGTACGGCGAAGTCGGCCTGGCCTACGGCAACGAGAAGGCCCACGGCTACATCAGCGGCCTGCTCACGTAGTACCCGACTCGCGTGGCGCTGTCGTGATCCGGCAGCGCCACGCGACATCAACCAGCCGTCCACGAGCGAGGAGGCGCCATGGGCCTGATCAGCCTGAATGACCTGCAGGCGCACCTCCAGCAGACGACGACGTTCTCCGAGAAGACGCAGGCGTCCGCGCTCGCAGCGATCGAGGACGCGTCGGGGGCGGTGCTGCAGTTCTGCGAAAGGACGTCGGATTCCTGGACGGAGTCCACGGCGCCCGCCGCCGCACAACTGGTCACCAAGAGGCTCGCGGCCCGGATCTACACGAACCCGCAGCAGCGCACCAGCTACGCCGGCCCCGAGGGACTGAACTATCAGGGCGGCCCCGTCCGCCTCCTCACAGACGACGAGCGCGAGATGCTCACCCCACTGAAGGCGTCCACGGTTCGGGTCGGATCGATCCGCATGGGCGTGGCTCCATGGATGCTTCCCGACAACGAGGCTGCGGACACGTCCTCATGAGTGCGGGATCCCGCTACGCGTCGAAGGTCAGGTCCCGTGCCCGGATGAAGGGTGCGACGTCGCAGTCCGCGATGGAGGACATCCTCGCGGACGTCGCCGACGCCGTCTCGAACCTCGAGGGCGCGTGGCCGCACGTCGGGGAGATCTGGCAGGCCCGGCAGACGAAGGTCTTCGACACGGAATCGTTCGGCCGCTGGGCGCCATTGAAGGCTGCCACGATCATGAAGAAGCGCAAGGCCGGGGTCACCACGGACACCCTCGTGCAGTCGGGGATGTTGCGCAATGAGGTCTCAAGCCCGACCCCGCGCTCGTCAGGGCCCGCCTTCGTCGTGCTCGGCCCTGCCCGGGGCTCGGTCATCGAGTACGCGAAGTTCCACCTGCACGGCAACGGCGTGCCGCAGCGCAATCCCGTCCCCCGCCTGACCGGCCCGGAGCGCAAGAACTTCATCGACGCGATCCGGGACTTCTACCGCCCACCGGATGGGCAGTCGAAGTCCCGCGAGGTGCGGCTGCAGATGGGCCTGGGGGTCTGATGCAGGGACACGAAGCCATCAAGACCCTCGTCCGTGACCATTTCGAGACGTGGATGCCGATCCGCCTCGAGCTGATCCGGCAGGACCTGGCAGTGACAGCTCCCAGCGATCCTGCCTCGTACTCGATGGCTGATCACCTGCCGCAGAACGACCCGGCGAAGTACCCGGCCGTTCTGGTCACCTCCACGCGCACCGTCAGCATGAGCCGTCGCAAGGCGACCGGCGCCGGCGAGGTCGCGATCTTCGACGTCGACTACGAGGTCATCGTCGTCGTCGCCTGCGAGCACGACGAGTTCGGCGACGAGGAGACCGCAGCCCTGTACCGGGACCGGATGCTCCTGGCGGCCCGTGAGTGCGTGCTGCTGCCGATCGCCCTGGACGCCGCGACGGAGATCCTTCCGACCCCGTTCCCCGACGAGGTCACCGGAGCCGCGGCGGAGACGCTGCGCGGCAACGCCCTGGCCGCTGGGCAGATCACGTTCTACGTCCGAGCTGCGGAGACCCTTATCCCGACAGCGACGCTCGTATCGATCCTCGAGGGCCAGGTCGATGTTCGCGCCACCGACACGCCCGGATCCCTCGGCCCCTGGGCCTATGGCGAGGGCGACGAGTCGTACAGCGGCGCCCGGAACTACGACGGCTCGATCCCAGAGTAGGAGATCTCATGTCCCGCATCACCACGTCCGTGACCGTCATCGGCGCGGATGCCCCTGAACTCGTCCCGGTCGCGCCCAGTCCGACCCCGGCGAAGAAGTCCAGCAAGTCCGACGCGGCAGCATCGCCCGTCGCCGAAACCGAGGAGACGCCGTGAGCGACCGCGTATCGAGCACCATCAGCACCAGCCCGTCCGCTCCGGCCGTCGGTGGCCTCAGGAGCGGTCGTTTCATGATCGTCGGGCAGACGCAGACCGGCCCGGCCGACAAGCCCGTCATCGTTCACTCGCTGGCCGGATACGCCTCCGTCTACGGGGCGCGCTCCGGTGGGGCGAGCATGTACGACGCGGCCGAGCTCGCCTTCCGGTGCGGGGTCTCCGAGCTGGTCGTCGTCAGGGCGGCCGGCCCGACCCCCGTCAAGTCGACGGTGTCGCTGGACACGGGCAAGATCGTCGTCACGGCGAAGGAGCCGGGGGCGTTCGCGAACACCTGGACAGCGGCCTGGGCATCGTCGGGAACCACGCTGACCCTCGTCGCCGGAACGGTGACGGAGACCTACTTCGGCGCCACCGCCGCGGCACTGCTCCTCGCGGCTGCGGCGAGCACCCGGTTCACGGTCACCTCGAGCGGCACCCTGCCGGCGTCCCCTGTCAGTGCGACGTCGCTGGCCACCGGCACTGATGACTTCGCCAACGTCGTGTGGGCCACCAGCCTCGCGCTGCTGTCCCCGGACCTGGGCGCTGGCGCTGTCGCGATTCCCGGCCTTGGGTACGCCACGGTCGGGCAGGCGATCGCCACCCACTGCGCCTCGACGAAGCGGCACGGATTCGTGACCGCCGCCGCCGGGCAGACTCCGGCGCAGCTGGTCACCGCCGTGGCCACCATCAAGGCGTACACGAGCTCGGAGTTCCTCGACCTGGTCGGCCCGTGGGTGAAGGTCGGTGACGGTGCCGGCGGCATCAAGACCATCGACCCGACCCCGTTCGCCGCCGGCCTGCGCTCGGCCGCGATCCGCGTCTCGCCCGGCGAGTCCGCCGCGGCGGAGGTGTACGCGCGCCCCGTCGTCGACGTCGCCCCCGAGTACCAGGTCAACTCGAGCGACTGGGCGACGATGAACGCGGCCCGCATCTCGGTGGTTCGCACCGTCGGCGCCTACACGCGTCTCTACACGTACGTGATGACCGCGGCCCCGGGCGGCAACCTCAACCTCATCGGCGGCCAGTACCGGGACCTCATCAACGACATCACCGTCGCCGCAGAGGACATCCTGGAGTCCGAGACGAACAGCCCCGCCTCGCCCGGGCATCTCGCGCAGATCGTCGGTCGACTGTCCGCGATGCTGTCCCCGTTCTCGGGGACATATTTGGCGATGCGCACCGCGGGCGACGGGTCGGTGGTCGACCCCGGCTACCGCGTCCAGGTCTCGACCGGCACCGCGCCGGCCGACAATCGCATCACCGCGACGATCAGCCTGCGCCTGGGCGAGTCGATCGACTTCGTGGATCTCGTCGTCGCCGTCGGCGACGCCACCGTCACCCTGTAACCCCGGTCCACCTCTGAAAGGAACAGACCATGACCACCCCACTCCTGACGAAGGACCGGACGCTCATCGGCTTCGACAAGATGCCCGGCGACTGGGACACGTGCTCGGATCCCAGCTTCGGACGCGAGGTCTCCACGATGCGGCGATCCGCCGACGCGGCGGCCGAGACCGTCTCGGGTCGCATCACGTACGAGGACATCACCTTGACCCGGTTCTGGGACTCCACGCGCGACTCCGCGATCGTCCGCCAGGTCAAGATCAATCCCGGCTTCTACGACGGCGGCACGATCAGCCTCACCGACCTCGGCATGGACGGCGTCCCCATGGGGGCCCCCGACACGTACACCGGATCAGTGAAGAACGCCCAGCGCACCGGGTCCGACTCGAACAGCAACGATCCGTCGAAGCTGACGGTAGTCGTGACGATCGCCCGCGGCGCATGAGCATGAGCGACAGCGTCGACTTCGCCAGCGGGCTCGACGACGAGGAGAGCGCGGCACCGGTGTCGCGCTCCCTCGCCGATCGCATCACGGCACAGCTCGCAGCCCGCAAGCGCCGGGTCCTGGTGTTCACCCACCCGGACTGCCCGGAGTGGACGGTCACCTACCGGCTGCCCCTGGACCGCTCCGAGCTGGCCCCCTTCTTCGACCGGGCGGCAAAGGCCGAGAAGCGGAAGCAGAAGTACAGCTTCGACGCCGCCGTCCTCGCGATGTTCAACGTCTCCCTGGCGAACATGGGCGAGGAGCTCGCCGACAGCGCGGGGACCCTGCTCACCGTCCGGGACAAGGCCGTCATGGGCCTGCTCGACGCGCTGTCCCCGTCGGAGGCGATCCGCACGATGTACGGATCCGACGGCATCGTCGCCGCGGTCGCGGAGAAGCTCCTGAGCGAGGCCGGGTACGGCACCGGCGATGACGTGATGGTCGATGATGCCGAGGACCCTACGAGCGCTGGCTGACCGGGGATGCACCCGATCACGAGCATCCGCTGATCACGTTCGTGCAGCGGTACGCCCGAGCGTTCCACCAGGATCCGGTGACCGTCGCAACCAGGCCGGAGTCCGCCCTGGACCTGATGAGCATGTTCTACGAGTCCGCTGTCGCGGACATGGGCGAGGGGGAGTGACATGGCCGGCTACGCCGACGAGCTCTCCCTCAAGCTCACCGCGAAGGACGAGATGTCCGCGCGGCTCAAGGGCGTGCAGAAGGAGCTCCAGGCCGTCACCCGCGAGATGGCGACCACCAGCAAGGAGCTGAAGGAGACCGGGTCACCGGAGGCGGCCGCGAAGCTGCGGGATCTCGAGCGGGAGTTCCAGCGTCTGGCGAAGGCGCAGCAGGATGCCGCGAAGGCATCGAAGGTCGCCCGTGACGCGCTGAAGAAGATCCAGTCGGAGGCCGGCCGCGCCACGACGGCGATGGGGCGACTGGGCCAGTCGATCACGAAGCATGCGACGGCGATCCGCAATGCCGGCCTGATCGCCGGGGCCGCGATGCTGCTCTTCGCGAAGCAGTCCATCAGCGCGTTCGCGGACGCGGAGAAGCAGCAGGCCATGCTGTCCCAGGCCTACGGCCGATTCCCGAAGCTGAACGATGTCACTCGGAAGTCGTTCGACGACCTCAACACGTCGATCATGAACCTCACCGGCACCGACGACGACGCCCTGGCCGCTGCCGAGGGGATGCTCGCCCGCTTCGACCTCACCGGGACGCAGATCCAGCAGCTGATCCCCCTGGTCAACGACTACGCGATCCTGATGGGCAAGGACGTCGTGGACGCCTCGTCGTCGATCGGCAAGGCCCTGCTCGGCAACGCCCGGGCGCTGAAGGACATGGGCATCAACTTCAAGGCCACGGGCGACCGCGGCAAGGACCTCGCCACCATCATGGAACTGCTGCAGGAGAAGGCCGGCGGCGCGGGCAAGGCGTTCGGCGCCGGGACCGCAGGGCAGCTGGCGATCGCGAACCAGAACTTCGAGAACCTGAAGGAGTCCGTGGGCGAGGCGCTTGTCCCCGCGCTGCAGGGCCTCGTCGCCGTCGTCCGTTCGCTCGTCGGATTCTTCACCGGCCTGTCCGATCCCACCAAGCGCCTGGTCATGGGCCTGGGGGCGCTCAGCGCCGTCGTCATGATCGCCACTCCTCGCATCATCGCGATGAAGGCGGCGATGGTCACGGCGGGGATCGCCGGCGGGTCCCTGCGCACCGGCGTGCGGAACGCCGGGTCCATGATCGCCGGGATCGGCGGGCCCATCACGATCGGGCTGGCGGCCCTGGCGCTGTGGATCAAGGGCAACGAGGATGCCCGTGCGGCCGCGGAGTCCCTCGCCGGGACATTCGACACCGTGAACGGTGCCGCCACCGCCCTGACCCGGCAGCAGCTGGGCGCGGAGTTCCTGCGGAACTTCTCGGCGGGCGACCTCGCGCAGACCCCGTTCACGCTGCGGGAGATCGTCGACGCGTCCCTCGCGGGAGCCGACGCCCAGCACGCCCTGGCGCTGCGGGTCGGGGAGTACACGCGCACCGCGCTGCTCGCGAACCCGGCGCAGCTGGTGTGGCTGTCCAGTCTGGAGTCCAGCGTCGACGCCGCGAACCGTGACGGGCAGGCCGCCACGGAGCTCGCCGCCGCCACCACCATCGCGGGGAAGTCCGCCGGGGTCGCCGGCCAGGCGGTGGAGGATGCCACGCCTCCAATCGAGGATTTCGGCGCCGCGGCCTGGGTGGCGTCCGTGCGGGTGACGATGCTGCAGAAGGCGCTGAGCAGGCTGACGTCGGCGTCCAGCCGCATCCAGGCGCTGCGCGCCTACCGCAAGGCGATCAAGGACTACGTCGCCGAGCCGTCCGCCGATGCGGCCCTGTCCGCGGTCGACTCGTTCAACACGGCGACGGACACGTTCAAGGACGGCAGTGCGAAGCAGGCCCGCTTCATCGCGAGCAACTACGCGACGATGAAGCGCACGATCGCCACCTCCGGGCTGTCCGCCGCCGCCAAGGAGCAGCTGCTGGCCCCACTGCGACTGGCCAGGGAGGAGGCCCAGCGGATCCTGGACACCCTGAACCTGCTCAGCGGGAAGGTGGTCCCGGTCTCGGTGGTCGTCTCGCAGCTCGGGGCGGCCGCGCCGTTCGTCGTGCCCCGGGCCGCCGGCGGGGCCGTGTTCGGTCCCGGAACCGGGACGTCCGACTCCATCCCGGCGATGCTGAGCAACGGTGAGTTCGTCATCCGGCAGGCCGCCGCGAAGGTCGTCGGCTACGACGTGCTCGAGCGCCTCAACCGTGCGGACAGGGTCCCGGTCCTGCCGGCGCTCGTCCATGCCCCCCGCATCACCCTGCCGGCGCAGTCGTCCGGCCGCGACGCCCCACTCGTCGGACAGCTCAACGTGTACCCCACCGGGCAGATCGACGTCGAGCTTGCCCTCGCCCGCGAGGCCCGCCGCCAGGAGCGCGACCGTCGCACCCGCTACGCGGGGGCGATCCGCTGATGGCCCGCGGCATCGGCACCATCGACGACAACATCACCACCCGCGTGACCATCCCCGGACGGATCGTGCGTAGTTCGCAGCGGGCCCGGCTCATCGCTGCCGGCCTCCCCGTCCTGGTGCTGCCGTGGTGGCCGTCCGAGGTGGAGGACTCCGGGTGGGCGCCGAACTATGCCGAGACCGAGCGACCCGGCCGTGCGCCCCTGCTCACCCGCTCCAACGATCCCCTGCCCGCGCTGCGAATCGCGTTCACCCTGCGGACCACCAGCGTCACGGAGTCGATTCAGGACACCCTCGACCTGGTGAAGCGGTACGCCGCGGCGAAGCCGATCGTCCAGTTCATGCTCGGCCAGTCCGACCGGGGCCACTGGCGGATCACCGACGCCGGTGCGAACCAGCTGGACTGGGCCGCGGACGGGGAGCCCTCTGTCGCCGACGTCATCATCACGATGCGGCAGGCATCCGACGCCTCGATCACCGTCGGCCCCATCAAGAAGAAGCCGAAGTCGAAGCGATGAGCGATCCCGACGGCTGGGCCGACATCTCCCTCGAGGGCGTTCCCGCACCCGATGCCCCGCGCGGCCTCGCCGATGCGGAGGCCCTGTCACCGGCCCGCCGCTCCCCGCAGGTTCGTGCAGCGCAGCGTCTGGGGTCCACGCGCCCCGACCTGCTTCCCCGGCAGCCCTCCGACCGATGACCCTCGACACCGACTCGCTGCGCCTGGCCGGATCCAAGCTCACGGCCGACATCTGCGACGTCCTGACCGCGCTGACCCTGGACACGGGCACCGGCTCGGTCGCGCAGCTGACGATCACCGCATCCGACGACAAGGGGGTCATCACCGGCACGGCGCTCGCCACCCCCGGCACAGCGGTGCTGTGGCGCGGTGACACGTGGCAGGTCGGTGCCCGCACCACGGAGCGATCCTCCAGCAATACGACCCTGCACACCTTCGACTGCCGCTCTACCCTCGCGCGGATGCTGCGCAGGACGTTCAAGGCATCAGCCGAACGCAAGGTGTCGCCGACGGAGTGGATCACCCGCCGCGTTGCCACTGCTGGTGGCATCGCCATCTGTCAGCCCTCCTCCAAGCAGGGCACCATCGCGCAGACGTCCGGCGATCAGCGCCAGTCCGAGCTCGACGTCATCTCCAGCCTGTGCTCGGACCAGGGCTGGGAATGGGTCGAATGGGCGGGACGGCTGTGGTGCGGATCCCGGCACTGGGCGTGGCAGGGCGGAGCCACGGGGCAGCGCATGTGGGCCGTCACCTGGGGGGCGGATCCGGCCACGGATGCGATCAGCAGCCAGATCACCGTCGACGATGACGATACCGACAACGTCCGGTCCGGATCGATCGCCGTCCCCTACGACTTCGGGGTGAGGATCCGGCCGTGGGACCGGATCTCCCTGGCCGGGCATGGAGTCGACAACGGCATCTACCTCGTGGAGAAGGTGCAGTTCACCGCGGACTCCACCAGTCCCATCTCCGTCGAGGTGGCGCAGCCGCACCGACCCGTGAAGAAGTCCGGGTCGTCGACGTGATCGGCACCGTCACCCGCGTCACCAGCGCCGGCGTGTACATCCTGATCCCGTCGATCCTGCCCGGGGTCGAGCTCGGCCCGCTACCCGCGGTCAAGCACCGCTACCTCGACAAGTGGCAGGCCGACTCCGGGACGAGCACCCCCGGCGCGGTCACCACGGACACGAAGCTCACCGCCTACCAGGCGGGTGATCGGGTCATGGTCGTGGAGGACTCCCCGAACGACTTCATCGTCACCGGCATCGTGGGATAGGGGGAGCGTCGTGCAGCTGATCAGCCATCCGATGCGCCTGGACTCCGCCGGCGCGGTCGTCACCATCGACGACACCTCGACACGCGCGGCCGCGGAGCTCGCCGGCCACGTCCTGTCCTGCCTGAGAGGCGAACGCCCACTCGCCCCGATCTACGGGGTGCGCGACCAGGCCAGCGGAGACGTGTCCGCCGATGCCGTCGCCGGGGCGATCGCCGTGTGCGAGCCGGAGATCACCGTCACCGCGATCACCCTGACCGAGACCGCGATGGACCGGGTCCGCGTGCAGGTCGACGTCGAATGGAGCCAGCAGTGAAGGACCTCGATCTGTCAGCGATCAACCTCGTTGTCGACGACCGCGACCCCCAGGCCATCTTCGACGCCTCCCTCGCCCGCTGGGCCGAGACCGTCCTCGCGCAGCCGCGCAACGGGTCGGTCGAGGCGATCCTGCTCGAGGCCATCGCGACGGCGACAGCGGACGGCATCTATGCAGCCAACCGCTTCATCACCAAGGCCGTCGAGGGGATCCTCTTCCTGTACGGGGTCCCCCGGTTCGCCGGAGCCTCCGCCTCCGGGGTCGTGACCCTGACCCTGGACGGTTCCCGCACCCTGACCGTCACCGCGGGACAGCGCCTGTTCGAGCCCTCCACCGGCCTGGTCCTCCTGGTCACCGCGGACACGACCATCGCCGCGGCGTCGAGCATCGCCCTCCCCTGCCGCACGGAGTCCACCGGGGGCGCCGGCAACTCGATCACCGCCACCACCGTCATCGACCTGCTCGACGCGATCCCCTACGTGGCCTCAGCAGCGGTCACCACGGGGTTCACCGGCGGCGCGGACGCAGAGTCCGACACCTCCTACATCGACCGCGCCACGACCGTCCTCGCGCGCGTCACGAGCTCCCTGGTGCTGCCGGCCCACTTCGTCGCCTACTGCCTGGAGGATCCCCGGGTCGGTCGCGCCACTGCCATCGACCTGTACGAGCCCGGCGGCACCGTGGGGTCGGACATCGGCCACCTGACCGTCTACCTGTACGGCAAGGGAGCCACCCTCAGTCTCGAGATCCGCGACGAGCTGCGGGCGGCCATGGGGGCGATCTCCGCCGCGATGCTCGCCCTGCACGTGCAGCCGGCCGACGTCGTGACCCAGGCCGTCACCTACGACTGCCATGTCCTGGCCGGCTATTCGACGACGGACGTGCGGAATACCGTGAACGCGGCGATCACCGCCTGGATGAGTCCGGATGCGTGGGCGTGGGGGGATGACATCCGCCAGACCGACATCATCGCCCTGATCGCCGCGATCCCGGGCGTCGACTACGTGGACTCCGTCACCGTCCCCGCCACGACCACGGCCCTGACCGCGTCGCAGCTCGCCACGGTCGGCACCATCGTCGGCACGGTCGTCTAGATGCCCGCCCCGACGCTGCACCCGGCCGCGGAGCAGGTGTGGCGGCTGGTGCCGGACTACATGCAGGCCGCCGACGAGGCCACGGACTGGACCCTGCGCCGCTACGTCGGGGCCGCCGGCGTGGGCCTGGAGAAGGCGAACGAGCTCCTCACCCTGGTGGATCCGGCGACGTCAGTTACCGGCACCTGCGAGCTCATCAATCCGGCTGCGACGCCACGGGCGTACCTCGCCTGGCTGGGATGGCTCGTCGGGATCGACACCAGTGTCCTGCCCGACGCTGACGTGCGTGGCGTCATCGCCGATGCCGTGACCAGCCAGCGCCGCGGCTCCGTCGCCGCGATCGCCGCGGCGGTGCGCCGCACCCTGATCGGATCGAAGGACGTCGTCGTCCTGGTCAAGCCCCCGGACCCGGACTACCCGTCCTGGGACTACGACGAGGCCGGGGAGGACTACTCCGCCGACGTGCGCCGGTACGACGGCGGCATCACCGACCCATGGGCCATCATCGTGATCACGAAGACGATCCAGACGCCCGACGAGTCCGTCACCTTGCTGGCGGCGGTGGGGGAGAAGCCCGCCGGCGCCCTTCTCGAACTGCAGACCCTCGCGGGCATGACCTACGCCGAGCTGAGCGCCGCTTATGCCACCTATGACGCCATGCGCGCCTCGAACCGCAGCTACGGCGATCTCGCCTCGTCCTTCTCCTAACACCTCCCGAAGGAGCCCCCATGCCCACGTCCTACCCTGACGCCCTCGACGCGTTCGTCAATCCGGGGGCGAGCGACAACCTCGACTCCATCACCGTGCCGCATGCCACGCAGCACGCGAACATCAACGACGCGGTCGAGGCGGTCGAGGCGGAGCTGGGACTGCTGCCCTCGAGCGGGTTTCCCTCGATCCGCGCACGCCTGGACTGGGTGGCCCCGGTGGACGACCAGGCGAACCTGCCCCTGACACTGCAGGCCAAGGTCGCCACCGACGTCAGCAACACCGGGTCCACCATCGGGGCCGCGGTGGCCAGCAGGATCACGGCCCAGGCCGCGGCCGACGTCGCCGCCGCAATCGCGGCAGCCGGCACGGTCGTCTCCGCAGCGGCGTCGGCTGCGACGACCGCCGTCAACGCGGCGGTCCCCTCCGCCGTCCAGTCCTACCTGGCCGCCGGCAGTGTCGGCCAGTTCCGCTACACGGGGTTCGCCTGGTACGACGGCGACGCCGCGACGCCCGACGCCTACCACGCCCTCGGCGGTCTCGGCCAGGACGCCGGGGCACTGTCGGGGAACACGGGCTACACGCGGCAGACCACCGGTGTGCCCGTGGATGCGCAGGTGCAGTCGCGCATGCGTCGATGCGCGCTGAAGAACGACGGCTCAGGCGTGCAGTACTACCTCGACTGCGACGACTCCACGAAGGTCGCCGGCCTCTACTCGGCCGGGGTCCAGACGGGCTGGGTCCGGGTCCACGAGGGTGTCAACGATCCGGTGCGCCCCGTGTTCGGGCAGGCGACGACCGGCAACGCGACGCTGCGGGCCGGCATCCCCGCCTGGACGACGACAGCGGTGTACGCCAAGGGCGATCGCGTCACCTCCGGCGGCTTCCTGTGGGACTGCCTGAACGACGGCAGCACGAACATCACCCCGGCAGCGGGAACGGTCGCCTCGGTGCTGGACGGCACGGACGGGCAGATCATGGTGGAGATCCCGCGGTTCTACTACGCGGAGTCCTACGACCCGGTCGCGGGCCGGCTCATCATGGCGGTGGCGTGCGACATCGACCAGCTGCGCCCCTTCCCGAACATGGCCGTCGCCTCGACGGCGGCCACCAGCATCGTCGTGGGTGGTCGCACCTACGCCGTGCATCCCGCCTTCACCAAGGGAGCGTCCCAGCGGCCGGCCCGCTACATCGCCGCCTACCGGGCAACGGCGACGGACACCGGCAACAACGGCACCGGAACGCTGCTGAGCAAGGCCGACGGCTCGACCGTCTACGCGGGGACGGTGTCGCGGACCAACTTCCGCACCAAGGCCCGCAACCGCAACACCGGACTGTCGGACCCGTCCAGCGAGATCAACAACGTGTGGAACCTGCTGGACTACCAGCTGTGGCACGCCGTGCAGGTGCTGTTCCTCACCGAGTACCGGACCTTCTACGCGCAGGCCGTGATCGGTGGCGGCAACAACGGCGGCTCCGACTACCAGAAGATCGCCGGACGATCCAACCCGCTGGGCAACGCCACCGGGAACTACAACTCCTCCGGCGCGCTCATCGCGGTCACCACCGGCGACACCGACGGCGTCGCCTACCGCGGCATCGAGGACCTGTACGGGTCGCAGTGGCTGTGGGTCGACGGCGATAACGTCCAGAACACCGCCAGCGGGATCGACTTCTACACCTGCAACAACCCGCACCAGTTCGCCGACGGCACCGCGACGAACTACGTCAAGGTCGCGACTGCCCCGAACACGGCCGCAGGGTGGGCGTACGCCAAGACGTGGGTCCCCGGCACGCTCATCCCAGCGAAGGTGGGTGGCTCCTCCACCACCTACTCCACGGATGGGTACATCAGCGCGGCCGCCACGTCAGGCTGGTATGCCGTCTTCGTCGGCGGCGCTGCCGGCTACGGTGCGGGTGGCGGCGTCGTGGCGCTGTTTGTGTATAGCACCGCGTCGGGTGCGGGCGCCGACATCGGCGCGGCCCTCGCTCGTTGATTCGCGTAGCGAATCAACCCCAGCCCCTCGGGGCTGGGAACTGCAGTACCCGCACCATCGCACCACCAGCACAACGGCGGGACCCTGGAGTGCGTCATCGTCAGCGGCAATGCCAACAACGGTGCGAATGACGGCATCGTGACGCTGAATGTGAATAACACCGCGTCGAATGCGAACGCCAACATCAGCGCAGCCCTCACTCATCCTGGATCACCACAAGGGTTTGCCAGGGTCAGCCGGACCTCTCGGTCGAACATCCGACGCAGGCCCTGTGCGCCCAGTAGGGCGGCATCCAGTCGCGACGAACAGCGCAGGAATCAGGACGAGCATGAAGCGGTACGGCAACCTGTGGCCAGCCATCATCGACGAGGGGAACCTTCGCACGGCACACGCCAACGCCCGCAAGGGAAAGACGTGGCAGCGCGGCGTCCAGGCCGTCGATGCCAGCGTGGACCTGCGGATCGCGCTGCTGCGCGAGGACCTCGAGGCCGGCCGCTACCGGACCGGGCACTACACGCAGCGGATCCTGCGCGAGCGCGGCAAGGAGCGGATCATCCACCGGCTTCCCTACTGGCCGGACCGGGTCGTCCAGCACGCCGTCGTCCAGGTGCTCGCCCCGATCTGGCAGGCCAGCCTGATCCGCCACACCTACGCCTCCATCCCCGGCCGCGGCATCCACGACGCCGCCAGCATCGTGCGGCACCAGCTGCGCAGCGACCCCACGGGAACGACGTGGTGCCTGCGCATGGACGTGCGCAAGTTCTACCCCACGATCCCGCACGAGCCGCTCAAGGCACTGCTCGCGCAGCGGGTGAAGGATCCCCGCGTCCTGGCACTTCTCGACGGAATCGTCGGCTCCATCTCCATCACCGCGCCCGGGGTCGGCATCCCGATCGGGAACTACCTGTCGCAGTGGTTCGCCAACCTGTACCTGGGCCCGCTGGACTGGCGGATCAAGCAGCACCACAAGGTCCGCTACTACCACCGGTACTGCGATGACCTGATCCTGCTGCACCCCGACCGGGACTTCCTGCACGAGGTCAGGCGCGACACCGGCGAGCAGATGGCGGCCGCCGGGCTCGAGCTCAAGGGGAACTGGCAGGCGTTCCCCGTCGCCTCACGGGGCGTCGACTTCGTGGGCTACCGGATGTGGCACGACAAGACCCTGCTGCGCGAAGCGACGAAGCGGCGCATGGGAGCGCGCCTGTCCATCCCGAACTCCCGCCGCTCGCCCGCTCAGCTGACCCGGGCGCTGCGGGCCGTCCCGTCCTACGACGGCTGGACCCGGTTCGGCTGCATGCGCACCCTGCGCTCGACCGTCCTGACCCCCTACCTAGAGCACCTGGAGGCGATGTGAGCACACATGAGATCGAGGCCACGTCGGCGACCGCGCCGACGCTGGCCCGCTGGCAGACGGGCTGGGAGATCCCCGTCACGGTCTCCGTCGAGACCGTGATACCTGAGATGGGCGAGCCCTACGAGCAGTGGACGTACCAGCGGGTCGTCGTGCCATCGCTGGCCGCCTCCGACATCCAGGCAGTCGTCGAGCGGGACTTCGACGGCGACCCCTCCATCCTCGCCGAGGCCCAGGCGATCGCCCTGCTCGCCCTGACCCCGCAGGTGACGGCCCTGACCGACGCCGTGGACCTTCTCATCCTCGAATCACTGGGAGGCTGACATGCTCGATCGACTGAGCGCCCTGTACGCGGCCGGGCGGATCAACGCGGCCGGACTGAGCGCCGCCGTCGCCAAGGGGTGGATCACCGCCGAGCAGCGTGATGCGATCCTGGGCACCACCTGATGGGGACCACGCCGAAGGGCTTCCCCTTCCCGGGAGCCGCGGTCTCGAACAACGTCCCGGCCGACATCCAGGCGCTCGCCGAGATGGTCGAGGCGTACCCCGGCATTCCCTCGCTGACGCAGACCCAGATCGATGCCCTGTCATCGGGCGCGAAGACCACCGGCTGGGTCATCCACAACGCGACCACCAGCCAGCTGCAGAAGTGGACGGGCGCGGCGTGGGTGAACGTCGCACCCGTCATCACCATCTCCACCGCGGCACCCTCCGGTGGCGCCGATGGTGACATCTGGATCACCTACATCCCGTGAGCGGGGTGAAGGTCGGCGGCGCATGGAAGCAGCCGTCGCAGATGTTCGTGAAGGTCGCCGGAGTGTGGAAGGTCGCATCCGTGACGTACGCGAAGGTCGGCGGGGCTTGGAAGCAGACCACGTTCGGCGGGGCGCCGGCGGCCCCGGTCACGGGCATCGTCTTCTACGGCGTGTTCGCCATCACCAACCCCGTCGCTGGTGCGGTCTACACGGCGACGAATGTGTCGGGTGGCGGCACGGCCACGTGGGACGCGACGAACAAGCGGTTCACCCTCTCCTCCACCACGTCGCGGTGGGCCGTCACGGCCGGATGGGCTTCGGGTGCCCCCCAGTCGGCCGCGGACTACATGGAGCGCCGGCCCCTGACATACACGCCGGACACCCGGTACAGCGTCCACGAGAACACCGGCGAGTGCGGTCCGGGACCGGACTGCTCCTGCCACCCCGGATGGGGGGCGCACTGGGACACCGACCCGGTGCTCGGATCCGTCAATCCGCACTGCTCCAGAGACGTGCAGTACGGGTCGGCACCGGCACTGATCAACCAGCCCGAGTACATCAACGTCAACGGAGAATGGATCAAGTTGTCATGACGGTCATCCACGCCCAGGTCGGCGTCCCGATCGATCACCCCTTCCCGACGACCGCGATGTCGCACGAGCACGACCCGGCGACCCACCACCATCACGCGTACGAGTTCGACATGGTGGGGACGATCACCAGGCAGGACGGTGGGGTGATCGACCTGTACGACGCCGTCGGCCTGCACGAGGGCGAGCGCGCCGACGGCACCATCGTCATCGCCCTGGCCATCGACGACCCGGTGCTGCTCGGCGTCGGGACGCACGCATTCCACGTGCGCGCCACGGACAGGGACGGGCTGGTCATCCTCGATGACCACGGCACGATCATCGTCGCCGACGGCACTCCCGCCCCGGTCCGCGAGGTGCGCCCCTGGGACCTGCTCAACCCGAGCTCGGATCGAACGACGAAGGACGTGCGGGACGCCCGGCTGACGGTGTGCCACTCCTGCGACCGCCTGCAGGTGGGCGTGTGCCGGGAGTGCCTGTGCGTCGTGCGATGGAAGACGACGCTCGCGGATGCGACCTGCCCCCTCGGCAAATGGTAAGACGGTCATGAGCTGGTGGTCGATGGCAATCATCGTCAACAGGCGGGGCTGGCATCCGGTGGGGATGGGT